>NZ_JAHHUL010000020.1 GCF_019008365.1 Phosphitispora fastidiosa
CAGATGGTGAGAACACTAAGGAGGCCCATTGGAATTACTACATTTTCAGGGAAGCGATAGGAAGACCGTATAACCCCAAGGATATGACGGGTAATTATGATCATTTATCAAGGTAGGAAATAGTCTTACAGCAAGGAACGGTCGCTTATTTAAGGGGGGTGGTAACCGCTTGGGAGCCCCGTTGTAGTAATTTTATCCACCCCTGCCTTATTAAATTTTAATGATCAAAAAGCGCGGGTTTTGTCATGAGCTGAAAAGAGCCTAATAGCTCTCTTTTTTTATATGTGACAAAAAGGCCAATGCTGCCGGAGAAAGGTGAACTCCTTTGGGATAAATACAGAGCAGCTTCCGGTTCATTTGCAGCTCAGGAAAACTGGGGGCACATAAAAGGCCGGTCTGCAGTTCCAGCCCCACGGTGAACCGGGACAGAAATGTAATCCCCATTCCGGCCATGACTGCCCTTTTCACAGCCTCGGTATCACCAAGGGTGACAACCCTGCCGGGTTTGATCTGGACACGTTCCAGAATGGCTTCCAGGGCCTTTCTGGTGGCTGAACCCAATTCCCTCATGATAAAAACCTCTTTAGTGAGCAGTTCCGGCTGAAAGACGGTCGTTTTAGACAAAGGATGGTCCGGACAAACTAAAAAAAGAATCTGGTCTTCAAGAATTGGTTCAATACACAGTCCCGGAGGGTCGGCAATTCCCGCAATAAAGGCCAGGTCGAAATCCCGGTTGGCAGCCCGGGCAGCGATTTCATCACTGCTGCCCAGTTCCAGGGAAGCCTCAATATTGGGATGCTGCTTCAGAAAAGTAGCCAGTGGAGTAGGCAGTAAATAACTGCCCATAGTTGTGCAGGCGCCAATACTCAGCTTACCGATATGAAGGCCCTGTAATTCCTGGAGGGTTCTGTCAGCCTCATCGGCCAGCCGCAACATCTGTTCAACATATTCAAACAACCTGCGGCCCGCTTCACTCAGGTAAACACCACGGCTGTGCCTGTTGAACAGGCTTATCCCTACTGATTTTTCAAGGGATTCAATCTGGCGTGACAGGGCCGGCTGAGTAATATGAAGTTTTTCGGCTCCTTTACTGAAGCTGCCGGATCTGGCGATTTCATAAAAAGCCCTGAGCTGGGATAACTCCATAAATCCACCACCTGATGATATAATGTATTATTATAGCTGCTATGATGATTATGCATTTCTATTATATCACTACATGTGGTAATATGTAAAATATAAGTTCTGTGGGAAAAGAGGGTAATAGCATTGAAAGAGAAACCTACTGTCAGGTTAACCAGTTTTTCGCCGGGTTCGGGCTGAGCCTGCAAAATAGATCCGGCGGATCTAAAACAGATTCTGACGAGCCTCCCCAAAATCAAGGATAAACGTTTTTATACGGAGGGCGCTGATGATGCGGCGGTCTTTAAAGTCAGTGAAGAATTGGCAATGGTCCAGACCGTTGATTTTATCACCCCGGTTTTAAACGACCCCTACTCCTTTGGAGCAGTAGCAGCTGCAAATGCCTTAAGTGATATCTATGCCATGGGGGCGGAACCGGTTTTTGCTTTAAACATCGTCTGTTTTCCCGTAAAAAGCCTGGCTGTCAGTATCCTTGAGGAGATCCTGCGCGGCGGGGCTGATATTGCTTTAAAGGCCGGGGTCACCGTTGCAGGGGGACATTCTGTGGAAGACAATGCTCCCAAGTATGGGATGGCTGTTACGGGTACGGTAAATCCCGAAAAGCTGTTATTTAAAAAGGGGGCGCGGCCCGGTGATAAGCTGTACCTGACCAAGCCTTTAGGGTCAGGAATAATAACAACTGCCATCGACCGCGATTTAGCCGGTACAGAGCTGACAGCAAAGGTCTATGACCTGATGGTGGAGCTGAACCGTGGCGCAGCCACTGCAATGTTGGAAGTTGGTGTCAATGCCTGTACTGATGTGAGCGGGTTTGGCTTCCTGGGCCATCTTTATGAGATGTTAACAGCAGGTGGGATAAGTGCGCAGATTTATACCGGCTCCGTACCGGTTATTGATGAGGTTTGGGACCTGGTCCGTTCCGGTATCGTACCAGCCGGAACTCATAATAATTATCGTTACCTGGCAGAAAAAGTGAAATCAGATAACGTAATGCCTGAAACCAGAACGGTTTTATGTGATTCCCAGACTTCGGGCGGATTGTTAATTGCAGTGACACCGGAAAAGGCAGAGAAGCTGGAAGAGTCGCTGATTAGAGAAGGATGCCTGGCAGCGGCGTGTGTTGGGGAAATCACAGGCGGGCCTTCAGGTATTATTGAACTTTTGCCATAGCGCAAAAATACGCTGTCTGATGACAGATGGTGAAATGAAAGGAGGGATAATGTGAAGTATCTTTTTATAGTTAATGACGGTCCCTATGGAACAGAAAAGGCCTATAATGCACTTAGGCTGGCCATGGTCATGCAAAAAGAGGTTGCTGCCGATGTCAGGGTTTTTCTGATGGCTGATGCTGTTGGCAATGCTGTAACAGGCCAGAATACGCCACAGGGTTATTATAATATTGAGCGCATGCTTAAGGGAATCCTGGTTAAAGGCGGGAAAGTCAAGTTGTGAGGGACCTGTATGGACGCTCGGGGACTGAGCGAAGTACAAATGGTCGAGGGAACTGAAAGAAGCAACATGATAGAATTGGCCCATTGGATGGAAGAGGCGGACAAGGTTGCAACATTTTAGCCAGGGTCCAAACATTCAGTTTTTACCGGAGGCTGCAGGCCTCCGGTAAAGTTTAAGGAGGTAAAAACTATGGCTTACAAAATAGTCATTCTGGGTGGAGGACCGGGAGGTTATGTGGCTGCCATCAGGGCTGCACAACTGGGTGCAAAGGTCATGGTGGTGGAAAAAGACCGTTTGGGCGGAACCTGCCTTAACAGGGGCTGCATTCCTACCAAGGCGTTGGTTTCCGGGACGGAAGTACTCCGAGGCCTTAGAAATAGTCGGGAATTTGGCATTGATGCCGGTAACCCGGTGATAGATTTTCCCCGTTTCATGAAGCGCAAGGACCAGGTGGTCCAAAGACTGGTTACCGGTATCAACTACCTGTTTAAAAAGCACAAGATTGAGACAGTAAAAGGCACCGGAAAACTGTTGTCTCCAAACAGTGTTCAAATTGACAAGGAGGATGGCAGCAGTGAAAAGGTACAGGCTGAGAACATAATTATAGCAACCGGCTCCAGACCGGCTGTCAATCCCTCATGGGGTTATGACGGGACAACAGTGTTAACAAGTGATGAAATCCTTAACCTGACGGAATGCCCTAAGAGCTTGCTCATAATCGGCGGCGGAGTCATTGGGTGTGAATTTGCCGGTATTTTTGCGGAGCTTGGCGCCGAGGTTACCATTGTGGAAATAATGCCTTCAATACTCAGCGGTATCGACAAGGAAGCGGCCAGGTTAATGCAGACTCTCTTTAAAAAGCAGGGGATTACTCTAAAGACCGGAACCGGAATCCAACAAGTAACCAAGGGTCAGGATGGTGTTGCGGTGACACTGGAGACCGGGGAGGAAATCAGGGCTGATCAGATGCTGGTTTCTGTTGGGCGGGCTTTTAATACTGAAGGTATAGGTCTGGACAATGTTGGTGTGAAGACCGGCCTCAAGGGCGAAATACCGGTCAATTCCAGGATGCAGACCGGTGTCGGGAATATCTACGCCATTGGTGATGTAACCAATAAGATACAGCTTGCCCATGTGGCCTCAGCCCAGGGTATTGCTGCAGTGGAAAATATCATGGGTATGGAAACTGAAATGGACTATACTGTGGTGCCCAACTGTATTTTTTCTTATCCGGAAGTGGCTTCAGTTGGGATAACCGGCCAAATGGCTGAAGAGCAGGGTATTGCCGCAAAAGCAGGAAAATTTCCTTTTATGGCTGTCGGCAGGGCTCTGGCAGCAGGACAGGCAGAAGGCTTTGTAAAAATCATTGCAGACCCGGTAACTGATAAAATTCTTGGGGTAACAATTGTCGGACCACATGCGTCAGATCTGATAGCTGAAGCAGCCCTGGCAGTAAAACTGGGGGCAACTGCTGCCCAGCTTGCCGGTACAATCCATGCTCATCCTACCTTGGCGGAAGCAGTAATGGAAGCCGCAGAGGCTGTACATGGACGCAGCATTCATATTTGATATGTTAATCTGTCATAACTAATATGATAAATATGCATTTCAATTATATTTAAGGTTATGGTAAGATAGGAACAACTTTAAAGGTAGGCCCGCAAGTACTACTATAAAAAGTACTACAGAAAGGAGAAAGTATCTAATGAAGTTTAATCCATTCAAATTCCAGGTACCTTTGGCTGCAGGAGGTATCACACTAATGGCCTTTAATTATCTGCAGTTTGCCGTACCTCATGGAGAGGGACTAATCAAATTGTCAGATATGCCCTGGGGAGGGTTTAGTACAGTTCAAAATCTGTTGTACCTTTTTTTAACCGGAATTATGTTGACTTTTACAGTGATTAGCTTGGTATCCACAGTTGTTCTTTTGAAAAGTTTAACAGTATGGCTTTTTAACAGGGAGGAATACAACGCTTTCATGAATGGGCCGCCCACCATGAGTATTGGTATTTTTGTTCCCATTGCCTCCATGTCAATGATTGCAAATGTGGTTTTGGCTCCCTTGGCTTTTTTTATCCCTCAAATATCGTCAAATCTGCAATCTTTGATGCTGCCCGGCTTTATTCTCTTTGGTTGTCTCTGGTTTATTCTGTTTACACTTGAATTCAAGTTTCTGAAGAACTGGTTAACCCGGCCGCTTGATGGAGCGAAATTGAATTTTGTGTGGCTGCTTGATGTCTTCGCCTTCGGTCTGGTTAATCTGACCGGTACCGGCATAGCCTCCATGTCAGCCAACAAAGAGCTTTCGTCTATAGCTGCCTTCGGGTCTCTGCTGGCTTTGAGTGTTGGTTTGTTTTTACTGGTAACTAAACTTAGTTATTTAGTTTACCTGCAGCTAAAATCTGTCAGTCTGCCGCAGAACCCCGTACTGCCCAGTTATTTCATTATGATTCCAATTACCTGTCTGTTTGGCATAAGTCTCCTGAGGTTTACAGATTATTTGCAGGTGCATTTTGGCTTTAATACAGAGGTTATCTCGTTCTTTTTAATCAATTTTTCATATGTCGCTGCAATTGGCTGGGGGATTTTCAGTGTTTATTTACTCAGCAGCTACTTTAAGGAATATTTCTATAGCAGTGAATTTTCCGCAACCCAGTGGGCGATGGTCTGAGCTTTCGTTGGCTCCCAAGTTTTGGGGGTTTATGTGTACGCAAATTATTTTCCCAATGCAGTACTTTCTGCCGTAAACTATATCAGCGTTATATTTGCATCAATCATGTATGCTGTTGTTTTTGGCAAGTTCTATCAAGCCCATAAAGTTAAGTGAATAGGAGAAACAGCTCCCAATATAATTAAGTGGGGTGGTTAGATGGATTCAGGTGTAGTTCTCTACTACAAGCCCTGGACAATATTCTGGGTAATTCAGTCTCTTGGACTACTACTATTAATAGTAGGATTGGTCAATAAATTCTCCTTTTATTTCAGCGGAAAAGGCAGACTACTTTATCGACAGCCTGACTGCAGAGCAATGTTCGCCGCCTTTTTCCGGGAAGTATTGTTTCAGAAACATATAGCCCAAAGAAGCTTTTTGCGCTGGTCAGTTCATATGCTGGTTTTTTGGGGCTTTATCGGACTAATGTCTCTCTCGGCAATAGCGGTGGCTTTGGAGACCGTTATTCCGGAAAGCTCCGGCATCAGCCAATATATGCTTCACGGCCAGGGCCACAACTATTATAAGCTGGCCGGAGACCTTTTTGGACTAATGCTGTTAGCCGGGGTGGCAGCTGCTTTCCTGAGAAGGTTTGTTTTCCGGGCCGAACAACTAAATACAGACTCTACTGATACGATAACATTGGTTTTTCTGTTTCTGTTGGTGATTACCGGGTTCTTCCTGGAGGCTGTGCGGATTGCGCTGTCCGGACCTGTACCCGGACTGGAGTATTCCTTTATTGGATACCGGTTGTCTGGATTTGCTTTATTTAAGGGGGAGTGGGTTCGTGCTGCGGCATCTGTGATCTGGATTACGCATGCCGTACTTACTGCCGCCATGTTGGCTTATTTTCCCCACAGCAAGTTTATGCACATCATCAATAGTCCGGCAGAAATTATCTTAAATGCTTCCGAAGAACGGGTAAGGGGTGATTTATATATATGAAAAAGAGTAATAGTAAAATACCTTTGGATAAATTAAGTCCCCGCCGGTTGATGTGCCTGGATGCCTGTACCAGGTGCGGAGAATGTCAGAATTGGTGCCCGGTGTATAGTCTTACGGAAAATGAAAAAGTTACTCCCAGGGCTAAAATAAAGAATTTCAAGTCTATCTTAAAAGCGCAGAACGGATTTCTGGGATTATTCAAATCTGACATTAGTCAGGATACCCTGTCAGACTTTTTGACAGGTCTGTATGAGTGTTCCTGCTGCAACCAGTGCCATTTCGTCTGTCCGTCAAGAATTGATACTGTTGAATTATGGGAAGATGTCCGGGAGGCCATGTTCAGGTCCGGATTAGGGCCAATTCCTGAACAAAGAACCTTCTGTGAGAATCTGGTCAAATTCGGGAATCCCTATAAAAAGGAACAGTCAGCCCGGACCGACTGGATAGAAGCCGGCCTTCAGGATGGAACACTGCTGTCCAGGCCGGAACTGATTACGGAAAATAAGGCTTCCGTGCTGCTGTTTATAGGTTGTACAGCAACCTTTGATGAAAAGGTAAGCAGAATTGCCAAACATACGGTTAATATCCTTAACGAGGCAGGAGTTAAGTTTGGGATTTTGGGGACAGCGGAAAACTGCTGTTATGGCAAGCTGCGCCGGATGGGAGATCCGACCTTTAAACAGTTGGCACAGCAAAACATCGAAAAGCTGAACAGTTTGGGATTTGATACTCTGGTTTCTGCATGTGCAGGGTGTTTTAAAACCCTTAACGCTGATTATCCCAAGGTTGGGGAGCAAAAATATAAGATTTATCATCTTTCTGAGTATCTTGACATTCTAATCCGGCAGGGACAAATCAAGTTAAAGGAGCCTATTCCAGGAAAAGTCACCTACCATGACCCCTGCCTGCTGGGACGGCACAACAATATTTACGACGCCCCGCGCCGGGTGGTTGAGGCAATTCCCGGAATGGAGTTCGTTGAAATGGAAAAAACCAGGCAGTTCTCAAGGTGCTGCGGGGTCGGCGGAGGCCTGAAGATTGCTAACCACGATTTGCAGGAAGCGGCATCGGTCCGCCGCATCAGAGATGCTGAGGAAACCGGAGCCGAGTATCTGACAACTCCATGCCCGACCTGCTTTTCAGGACTGTCAGGCGGCGCCTCAATAGCTGAATCAAAACTTAAAGTTATTCATATGGCAGAACTGGTGGCCAGGGCAATGGGAATTGCAACTGCTTCAAAAGACTAAAATTCGAAAAAACTTCCCACATATCTACAATCATTTCGGCCGGAAAATAGAGGGATTCCCCCGCTATATAACGAAAAAAAAGTAAGCTCCGAACAAAATTCAGACAATTCGTAAAAATTATGAATTAATAGAAAAGGGGATTCCGAAAAACAAGTGAAAAATGATGTATTTCCGGGGTATGATATTAGGAAGACCATCGCTTTGGTTTTTTCTTTGCTGATCACTTCTTCAGTGGTTTTAGGCAGCATTTTTTTAATCGGATTTAATTTACATCATAATATGAGTACAGCGCTGACCGGCCTGGAAGCATGGTCCGGATGCATGCCTGTTTTAGCGCTGCTGGCGGTTCCGCTGGGAGGTATTATCATAACTTCCGGAATCATTTTCAGGTATTTACACAGTACCCTGAAGCGTATTTACAGGATAACGGAGAGCTTGGATGAGGCCTCGGCAGGGAACTTCACAAATGTAATTGTAGATGACGGAACCGATGAAATTGCACATCTGGCCGCCTCCATCAATGATATGGTTGGGAAAATCCGGGAGTATCATGAAGATGACAAACGGATGCTGGAAGATCACTTCATGTATGAAAAGCTTACTGCTATCGGGGAGACTGCAGCAGGTACAGCCCATGAAATCCGGAACCCGCTTACAAGTATAAAGGGCTTCACATATCTTCTTCAGGACAAGTTTAAACACGGGGAACAAGGATGGGAATATGCGCAGATAATTAAAAAAGAGGTTCAGCATATTGAGGGTATTATCAACCAGTTCCTGATGATGGCGGTACCGACTTTCCCGGTGATGAAACAAAGCAGCATCCATGAATTAATTGACCAACTGCTGCCTGATACTGCCATGTATGCAGTTGATAACGGGGTTTTAATAGAAACAGATTTTTCCGGAGGCCTGCCTGAGGTTTACATCGACCGCCCGCAGATTACGCAGTTGGTTAGCAATTTATGCAGAAACTCGATTCAGGCCATGCCATATGGGGGGACCTTAAAAATTCAGACCAGGTTTTCAGGTGAGGAAAATATGGTCACCTTGATAATTAGTGATACCGGAACCGGAATTTCCCCCGATGTTCTCAACCGGATAGCCGACCCTTTTTTCACAACCAGAGAGGAGGCTGCCGGACTGGGACTGACAGTATGTTATCGGATTGTTCAGAATCACGATGGCATCATGCAGGTTAATTCTATTGAAGGTGTTGGCACAACCTGCATAGTAAAATTGCCTGTCCGGTAACACTAGAGAAATTCATCTGTTAATGGAGTGGCAGATATGTTGCGGAACGACTGGAGTCGTTGTAAAGCAATGTGTCTGCCGCTTCCTGTGCTTTAGGCAAAAATACTTCATTTAATTATGAAACACTGTCTGTACATGATAAATGTAATGGGGGTGATAATAATATAAAGTGAGGTGGGTTTTTGTGAGAAACCTTTGGAAGGGCGCTATCAGCTTCGGCCTGGTGCATGTACCTGTAAAACTGTATGCGGCCACTGAACGTAAGGACATTAAATTTAATTACCTTCATGAGAAATGTAAGACGCCGGTACGGTATGAAAAGATTTGTCCGACTTGCGAAACAGAAGTGCCTATGAATGAAATTGTCAGGGGATATGAATATGAAAAAGGTAAATATGTTGTTCTCAGTGATGAGGATTTTGAGAGTATTCCCCTGGCCACCGCAAAAACAGTAGAAATTATAAACTTTGCAGATCTGAGTGAAATAGATCCGGTGCTTTTTGATAAATCATATTACCTGGCTCCGGGAGACGGTGGGCAGAAGGCATATGAACTACTCAAAAAATCGATGGCGGAAACCGGAAAAGTAGCTATAGCAAAAGTTATCATCAGGTCCAAGGAATCTCTGGCAGCCCTCAGGGTATACCGGGATATAATTGTTATGGAGACAATGTTTTACCCTGATGAAATTCGGAATACGGAGCTGCTGCCGGAAATCAATTATAATGTGAAGGTAAGTGAAAATGAGGCTAAAATGGCATCAAATCTGATTGAAAGTCTGGCTGAGCCGTTCAGCCTGGAAAAATACCACAATGAATACCGGGCTGCGTTAAGTGAACTTATTGAGTCCAGGATCACCGGTAAAGAGGTAGAGGTTGCCCCCAGAGTGGAGACCGGCAAGGTAGTTGACCTTATGGAGGCTCTTAAGGCGAGTATCGACCTGGCCAAGGAAGAAAAGGAACGGACTCGGATGAAAAAGGACGCCAAACCAGGAGCAAAGGCCGGCAGAAAGGCCGCAGCAGGGTCCGGCAAAGGTCGCCGGAAGGCCGGAACATGAAGTTGAAACCGGTAATCCCGTTTGAACCGGTAAAGGCTGATGAAATGCCGGTTGGAAACCAGTGGACAGCTCAGGTTAAATGGGACGGAGTGCGCATTTTAACGTATTTTGACGGGGATATTGCTGCCTTATATAATAGGAAGCTGAATAACCGAACCCTTCAGTTTCCCGAGTTTGCTGAAATAAAGAGATATTGTTCCGCTGCATCAGTTGTGTTGGATGGTGAAGTAATTGCTTTAGAAAAAGGGAAACCCTCTTTTCATAATGTGATGAAGCGGGATGGTGTCAGACAACCGGATAAAGTTCTCCGGGCTATGAGAGAAACACCTGTGGTTTATATGATTTTTGATATCCTGTTTTATAACGGGGGATGGGTTACCGGTTCACCATTGGAACAAAGGCAGGAGATACTGCATGATGTGATAATACCTTCCGATCATGTACAGTTAGTTGAAAATTTTGATGACCCGCAATCTCTTTATAAAGTAGTTTCAGCACAGGACTTAGAGGGCATCGTCTGTAAGGACTTAACAAGTACATATGGTATCAAGGGTAAAGACCGCAGGTGGCAAAAACTGAAGAATTATCATGACTTGATTGCTGTAGTCGGGGGGGTGACCTTTCGGGGCGATATTGTAAATGCATTGCTGTTGGGCCTTTATGACCGGGAAGGCCGGCTTTGGTACATCGGGCATGCCGGAACGGGGAAATTGAACATGACCGAATGGAGGGCGCTGACTGAACGCATTAAGCCTTTAGTGGTCAAGGAGCGTCACTTCGTGAACAAGCCGGAGCGTATAAAAACTGCTGTTTGGCTGCAGCCTGTCATCACTGTTAAAGTAAAGTTCATTGAATGGACCGGGGGTCAGACTCTGAGACAGCCAAGTATTCAGGCGTTTGTAGAAATTCCGCCGGAAAAATGCCGCTTGGAAAGGTGATTTAGTTGGATAGAGAGGTTATTGTCGCCGGAAAAAGCCTTCGACTGACAAACCTGGAAAAAACGATGTGGCCCGGTGATAGTATAAATAAGGCGGGACTTATTAAGTATTATGCTGAAATTGCAGATATCCTGCTGCCACATCTGAGGGACAGGCTGTTCGTAATGAGCCGGTATCCTGATGGGATTGATGGGGAGATGTTCTATCAGAAGGATTGTCCGGGGTATGCTCCGGAATGGGTGAAAACATTTCCGGTGAGGTCGCCTGAGGCAGGTAAAACGATAAACTATATTATTTGTAATGACCTGCCTACACTATTATGGCTGGCCAATCAGGCCTGTATAGAACTTCATATCTGGCTGGCCAAGGCGCCGGAAATAAACTACCCCGATATTATGGTTTTTGATCTGGACCCGATGCCTCCGGCAGGTTTTGCTGACACACTTGAGGTTGCTGTTTTGGTAAAAGAGGCTCTGGACCAGTTTGGCCTTTACGGATATCCCAAGACCTCGGGCGCCACGGGCCTGCATGTCTTTGTTCCCGTCAAGCCTGAATATACCTATAGTGAGGTTCGGGATGCCGTAGAGTTTATCTGCCGTCAGGTGCATGCGGTTTTTCCCGGCAAGACGACCATGGAAAGATTAGTGGCCGACCGGGGAGGGAAGGTTTACTTGGATTACCTGCAGAATACCCGGGGCAAGACTATGACTTTTCAATACAGCCTGCGTCCGGTCCCCGGAGCGCCGGTATCGGCGCCGCTGACCTGGGAAGAGGTCAGGCAGGGCAAGGTACGTCCCGGTGATTTTAACAGCGGTAATGTCTTGGACAGAATCAGGCAGGTCGGGGATCTTTATGGGGATTTTCTCAGACCTGGCCAGGGGCTGCAAAAACTGGTAGCAATGGTACGCTAATAGAATAATTTGACAGAAAAATTCCTTCCCATGCAGGAAATTAAGGAACTACCCCGAAACAGTGTAAAGGATAAAAAGGCTTTATGTTTTGAGAAATCTAACTATCTGTCAGGGGTGCAGTTTGTGGATTCCAAGGCTTATTATGTTTTGCTGAGCATGGTGGAAGGTTTGGGGCCGCGCCGGCTTGCTGCTTTGATTGAGTTCATGGGTTCAGCGGAAAAGGTTTGGTATGGAAGTGAAGCAGCTTTAAGGTCTATACCGGGAATTCCGGCAAAGGTTATTTCGAGTCTTCTGGACAGGCGCAGGGAATTAAAACCGGAAGCAGAAACACAAAAACTTGCGGACTCCGGAATCGGGGTTATTTCTATCGAGGAACCCGAATATCCGCTATTGTTAAAAAACATTTTTGACCCTCCAAAGATTTTATATTTCAAGGGGAAGAAGAGTATCCTGAATAAAGAGATGTTTGCTATAGTGGGAGCCAGGAAGGCGACCCATTATGGATTAACGGCAGCCCGGGCGATAGCGGGTGAATTGTCACACGCCGGTCTGGGCATTGTATCCGGTATGGCCAGGGGAATTGATACGGCAGCCCATAGGGGGGCCCTGGATTCAGGTGGAATCACTATTGCTGTTTTGGGATGTGGGGTCGATGTGGTATACCCCAGGGAGAACCGAAATATAATGGAAGAGATAATTCAAAAAGGAGCGGTGATTAGTGAATTTCCTCCGGGAACCTCACCTGTGGCCGGCAACTTTCCGCAGCGCAACAGACTCATCAGTGGATTATCCTGTGGTGTATTGGTTATCGAAGCTGCCGAGAAAAGCGGTTCCCTGATTACGGTGGATTTTGCCCTGGAACAGGGGCGTGAGGTATTTGCCGTCCCGGGGCAGGTGACTAACAGGATGAACCGGGGCTGCCACCGGCTTATCCGACAGGGTGCCTGCCTGGTGGAAAACGCAGGAGATATTCTTGAGGAACTGGGATTGGCTGTTCCTGATCAAGGGGTACTTCCCGGGCGGGAGCTGTGTGGTGTCTCAGGTAATATTTATTTGACCGATGAAGAAAAAAGGGTATATAATATTATTTCAGATGACCCGATAAGCAGTGAAACAATCATATGCAGCACCGGGATCAGGCCTTCTGAGGTTATGTCTATGCTTCTGGTTATGGAATTAAAAGGCCTCGTCAGGCAGCTTCCCGGACAGAGATATGTCCGGAGTATCCTTGTTTAAAAGCATTTTTTTGTAACTGTATATATTTTTGTAACTGTATATATTTTTGTAACTGTATATAAACGTAAAGTTGCGGTTAAGACTACGAAATGACAGCACTGTGTTAATGGGGAATTGCTCTTTTGAATATTTAGAAGCAGAAGCTGTTACAGGGGTGATAATTTTGTCAAAGTATCTGGTGATTGTAGAGTCGCCTGCCAAGGCCAAAACCATAGGAAAATTTCTTGGCAAAAAGTATACTGTAAAGGCATCTATGGGACATATCAGGGATTTGCCCAGAAGCCAGTTTGGAGTAGATGTGGAAAAGAACTTTGACCCTAAGTACATCACTATCAGGGGCAAAGGTGATATTTTGAAGGAACTGCGCAGCGCAGCCAAAAAGTCCACTCATATCTTGCTGGCCACTGACCCTGACCGGGAGGGTGAGGCAATTGCATGGCATCTGCAGTACCAGCTGCAGATCAATGAAAAGGAAAAGTGCCGGGTAGAATTTAATGAAATTACAAAAGATGCCGTCCAAAAGGCGATGAAGTCCCCGCGCACCATTGATGAGCCCAGAGTAGATGCCCAGCAGGCCAGAAGGGTTTTGGACCGCCTGGTCGGCTATAATCTCAGCCCGCTGCTCTGGAGAAAAGTTAAAAAAGGGCTTAGCGCCGGTCGTGTTCAGTCAGTAGCGGTGCGGCTGGTTTGTGACCGGGAAGAAGAAATTAAGGCATTTGTTCCTGAAGAATATTGGTCCTTGACAGGTATTTTCAGGAAAAAAGGCAATAAGAGTGATATTACCGCAAAACTTCTGAAACATAATAAAAAGAAAATAAACATCTTAAACAAAACTGAGATGGACAGAGTCATGTCAGACCTTAAAGAGGTTGACTATGTCATCGATGACATCAAGAAAAGAGAAAAGAAGCGGAATCCATCCCCGCCCTTTACAACAAGTACGATGCAGCAGGAAGCTTACCGGAAGCTGAATTTTGCGGCCCGGAAAACCATGCAGGTGGCCCAGCAGCTTTATGAGGGTTTGGATATTGGTCCTGAAGGTACGGTAGGTCTGGTTACATATATCAGAACAGATTCCACCAGAATCTCTGAAACAGCTCAGGAGGAGACAGCACAATATATCCTTGATAACTATGGGGCCGACTATAAGCCTGGCAAGGCAAGGCAGTACCAAACCAAGGGCCGGACCCAAAATGCCCATGAGGCTATCAGGCCGACAACCATTATCCACGAACCTGAAAAGATTAAAAAGTTTCTCAGCAGGGACCAGTATAAACTATATAAACTGATTTGGGAGCGGTTCCTGGCAAGCCAGATGAGTTCTGCGGTGGTGGATACCACGACGGTAGATATTATGGCCGGAGAGTATACTTTCAGGGCAACCGGTTCAGTGGTGAAATTCCCCGGGTTCATGAAGGTTTACACTGAAAGCCGGGACAATGGTGACAAAGAGGAATCTGGGTCACTGCCTGCGGATTTGGAAAAGGGCAGCTCTCTTGAAAAAAAAGGCCTGGAACCGAAACAGCATTTTACCCAGCCGCCTCCGCGATATTCGGATGCCAGTCTTATTAAGGCCCTTGAGGAAAACGGGATAGGCCGCCCGAGTACCTATGCGCCAATAGTGGAGACAATCCAAAAGAGGGGCTATATAATAAAGGAAGAAAAACAGTTTTTCCCCACAGAGCTGGGTTTTGTGGTGGTTGACCTGTTGAAGGAGCATTTTTCCGATATTATTAATATACAGTTTACTGCTGCCATGGAGGATAAGCTTGACAGCATAGAAGAGGGCGCTACCGACTGGATAGAAATTATCCGTGAATTTTATACTCCGTTTAAAGAAACACTGGAAAAGGCGGAAAAAAACATCGGTGTCATTGAGATAGAAGACGAGGTAAGTGATGAGGTTTGTGACCTGTGCGGACGTAATCTGGTTATTAAAATGGGAAGGTATGGCAAGTTTCTGGCCTGCCCTGGTTTTCCCGAATGCCGGAATACCAAACCCCTTTTGGAGACTATCGGGGTTTCCTGCCCTCAATGCGGAGGAGACGTAGTTTTGAAGAGAAGTAAAAAGGGTCGGAAGTTTTACGGGTGCAGCAACTACCCGGATTGTGACTTTGTCTCTTGGGACCAGCCTACAGATAAGAGATGTCCTCAATGCAGCAAAGTTCTGGTGCAGAAATCCGTAAGCGGTAAAGGAACGGTTCTTAAATGCTCGGGTAGCGACTGTAAATACCAGGAAAAAGCAGCAGTTGTTGAATAATCGTCAATTCGGGGGCCAGTCAACTATCTAATCAAGAAAGGGTTTTGGCTTAAATGAAACCAGTAACTGTAATTGGTGCCGGGCTGGCCGGTTCGGAGGCGGCCTGGCAGCTTGCCTCCAGAGGTATCCCGGTGAGCCTTTTTGAAATGAGGCCGGTGAGAAAATCTCCGGCTCATCATACCGACATGTTTGCCGAGCTTGTGTGCAGCAATTCCCTTAGGGGGAGTTCGCTGGAAAATGCCGTGGGATTATTAAAAGAAGAAATGCGCCGTCTTAATTCGTTAATCATAATGTGTGCCGATAAATCATCAGTTCCGGCAGGAGGCGCTTTGGCAGTTGACCGGTCGGAATTTGCCGGGCTGGTCACCGATATGGTATCAGGACATCCAAACGTGGAGGTTATCAGGCAGGAGGCTGCCCAAATTGATACAGCCAATCCGGTGATAATTGCCACCGGGCCTTTGACCTCTGATGCCATGTCTGATACTATCAGGAAAATTACGGGGTATGAATATCTTTACTTCTATGATGCGGCAGCTCCGATAGTTACTCTGGAATCCCTGGACCACTCCAGGGTTTTTCGGGCTTCCAGGTATGATAAGGGTGAAGCCGCCTATCTCAATTGCCCTATGAACAGGGAAGAGTACGAAAGGTTTTATCAGGAACTGGTGGACGCTGAGTGTACTCCCTTAAGAGAGTTTGAAAAAGAGATATTTTTTGAGGGCTGTATGCCTGTAGAGGAATTAGCCTCCAGAGGATACCAGACTTTGCTGTTCGGGCCGTTAAAGCCGGTGGGACTAACAGACCCGCGTACCGGCGACAGACCTTATGCAGTGGTCCAGCTTAGACAGGACAACAGTGAAGGCACTTTATATAACATCGTAGGTTTTCAGACACATCTCAAGTGGGGTGAACAGAACCGCGTTTTCAGAATGATCCCGGGACTCGAAAATGCTGAGTTTGTACGTTATGGTGTCATGCACCGCAATACTTTTATCAATTCCCCCGAAATTCTGAGGCCTACTCTTCAGATTAAGAACGATGAAAATATTTTTTTTGCCGGACAGATTACCGGGGTTGAAGGATATGTGGAATCGGCGGCAATGGGGCTGGTTGCCGGGATTAACGCAGCCCGGATGAGCGCGGGTGGGATACCGGTCATTTTTCCGGAGGAAACGGCACATGGGGCATTATGCAAATATATTACCACACCGGCGGCCAAAAAGTTTCAACCCATGAATATTAATTTCGGAATTTTACCGCAGCTTGATGAAAAAATTCGGGATAAGCGGCTTAGATATGGTAAAATATCAGAAAGGGCGCTCAACAGGCTTGAGGAATTTAAGCCGGGTTTAGCGGTAATAAAAGTATAAGGTTGGTGGGAAGAGCTATGGTAAATACTGGGGAGTATTCTCTTGCAGAAGAGAGAATCAATGCCCTGACTCATGGCATAGGTACCGCTCTTGCTGTGACAGGCCTTGTTTTACTTATCGTATTTGCAGTTATGTATGGTGACATCTGGCATATTGTTAGTTTTAGCATCTATGGCTCGACACTTGTTTTAATGTACCTAATATCAACCCTGTACCATGCACTAAGGAACAGGAAGGCCAAAGATATCCTGAAGGTTTTGGACCATTCGGCGATATATTTACTAATAGCGGGTACATATACTCCATTTACCCTCATCACACTCCACGGCCGATTAGGCTGGATTTTATTTGGGGTGGTCTGGGGGCTGGCGATTGCCGGAATTGTATTCAAAATATTTTTTGTAAAAAGATTTCGCATCCTGTCAACAGCTTTGTACCTAGCAATGGGTTGGCTAGTGGTTTCAGTAGTCAAGCCTCTGGTTGCAGGTATCCCCGGCCCGGGTCTTGCCTGGCTGGTTGCCGGTGGCGTACTGTATAGTTCGGGAACGTTTTTTTACATCAGGAAAAAGAAGGCCTTTAATCATGCTGTCTGGCATTTGTTTGTCATGGCGGGCAGTGTGTGCCATTTTCTGGCAGTGCTTTTATATGTACTGCCTTTAAAATCCTAATCAGCAGCGGGCAGCCGAAGGGTTGTTAAAAAGGGCGCTGAATCGGTGAGCTCACGAAGCAGGGTGATTGCATGTATACATTTATTGATAGCTTCATAGTTTATTTAAAAGTAGAGAAAAATGCCTCGCCAAGGACTCAGGAAAGTTACCAGAGAGACATCTGGCAGTTTGTGGATTTCCTGGCTGATGAATTTAAAGTGTCCGGTGAACAGGTGACACCCCAACAGGTTGACCACCTGTCAGTCCGGAAATACCTGGCTGAACTGCAGAAAAAGGGGCTGTACAGGTCTACGATTGCCAGGAAACTGGCAGCCTTAAGGTCATTTTACCGCTTTCTCTCCCGGGAGGAGGTTGTGTCCGGCAACCCTATGTTGAGGGTTTCAACTCCGAAGCTTGAAAAAAGGCTTCCCGAATTCCTGTATGAGGATGAAATCAGGAGCCTTATGGAAGCTCCTGATACCCAGAAGGCATCGGGGCTAAGGGACCGGGCTATTCTTGAGGTACTGTATTCCAGCGGCTTGCGGGTCAGCGAGCTTGTGGGGATGGATATCGGTGACTCTGATTTGGAGCTTGAGTATGTGAGGGTTATGGGTAAGGGTGCCAAGGAAAGGATTGTTCCCATGGGGTCTTATGCTATCAAGGCCCTGAATGGGTATCTGGCGGACGGAAGGCCTCAGCTTACCGGCAAACAGAGTACCGGAGCGCTTTTTTTAAACAAGAGCGGGGGCCGGCTGACGGCAAGAAGTGTCCGCAACATTGTAGATAAATATGTGAAACAGGTAAGTATCCAGCGGCGCATCAGCCCGCACACGTTAAGGCATTCGTTTGCCACCCACCTGTTGGACGGAGGAGCTGATCTCAGGGCTGTTCAGGAACTGCTGGGGCATGTTAAAATGTCCACAACTCAGATATATACACATGTGACCAAGCAAAAGCTGAGGTCTGTTTATGAAAAAAGCCATCCCCGGGCTTAATGGGGACAGGAGGTATTGTTATGTTTCAAGGTACTACCATTGTCGCTGTCAAGTTGAATGGGAAAGTAGCTGTAGCCGGTGACGGGCAGGTTACTTTTGGCGGGAATATGATTTTAAAGCAAAAGGCCAAAAAAGTTCGCCGTTTGCATAATAATAAGATTGTCGCCGGCTTTGCCGGTTCAGTGGCTGATGCCTTTACCCTGTTTGAAAAGTTTGAGAAAAAGCTGGAAGAGTTCCGGGGCAACCTCCCCAGAGCGGCAGTGGAGCTTGCCAAGGAATGGCGTATGGATAAGTTCCTGCGAAAGCTTGAAGCCCTGCTGATAGTTGCTGATGAGGAACACCTGTTGATTATATCGGGTAACGGTGAGGTTATCGAACCTGATGATAATGTAACAGCAATAGGTTCCGGCGGGGCATATGCTCTCGCCGCGGCCAGGGCTTTGGTCAACCACACACAGTTGAGCGCTTCTGATATAGCCAGGGAGGCCCTGGAAATCGCTGCCTCAATCTGCATATATACGAATTCCAATATAACAATTGAGGAACTGTAGGGATGCAGTAGGCTCTCCACAGACACCGGATAAATCTAACCTTGTTCCTGGCGAAGTCCGGGAACACCGCTAATTCGTCATCTACCCGCAGGGGGCACGCCGGATCCGTAAAGGCACTAAAGTGCCAACGGCTCCGCTGCTGCCTCAATGGCGGCGCGGGCCGTCCGTGGAAATAAGATTTTTATTATCACCAGATGTTAATAAGGGGGACATTTCCATGCAAGACTTAACTCCAAGAAAAATCGTTACCGAACTGGATAAATATATTGTGGGGCAGAATAAGGCCAAAAAGTCTGTTGCCGTAGCCTTGCGCAATCGTTACCGGAGGAGGATGCTCTCAGCCGGTCTCCGGGATGAGGTTGTACCAAAGAATATTATTATGATTGGCCCTACCGGTGTTGGCAAAACAGAGATCGCCCGGCGCTTGGCGAAGCTTGTCAATGCTCCTTTTGTCAAGGTTGAGGCCACCAAATTTACTGAGGTCGGGTATGTAGGCAGAGATGTGGAGTCAATAATCAGGGATTTGGTGGAGACGGCCATCAGGGTAGTGAAAAACGAGAAGATTTCTGCTGTTGAAGAAAAGGCTGGCGAACTGGCGGAACAAAGGATAATTGAGCTTTTGGCGCCGCTGCCGGAAAAAGACGGTGGGGCCAAAAACCCCTTTGAAGTTTTTTTCGGGGGCGGACAGCAGGACCAGACCACGGATGATGAACACAGCCAGCACATCAAGAGGCTGCAGTTCGAACGGGATACCCTTAAGGAAAAGCTGGCTGCAGGGAAACTGGAGAACGAGTATCTTGAGATAGAGGTTGAAGATACCGGAACCCCTATGGTGGAGGTCTTTACAGGTGCTGGTGTCGAAGAAATGGGGATAAATATCCAGGATATGCTGGGGGGAATATTTCCTAAAAAGAAGAAGCATCGTAAGCTTACTGTCGGGGAAGCGCGTAAAATCCTGGTCCAGCAGGAGGCGCAAAAGCTTATCGACATGGATGAAGTTGTTTCCATAGCAGTGGATCGGGCGGAACAGTCAGGGATTATTTTCCTTGACGAAATAGATAAGATAGCGGGACAGGAAAGCGGTTCCGGGCCTGACGTATCCAGGGGCGGGGTGCAGCGGGATATCCTGCCGATTGTGGAAGGCTCCACAGTAATGACAAAATATGGACCGGTTAAAACAGATTATATCCTTTTTATAGCAGCTGGTGCTTTTCATGTTTCCAAACCCTCAGACCTGATTCCCGAACTGCAGGGGCGTTTTCCAATCCGTGTTGAACTGGAAAGCCTTACCGAGGCTGACTTTAAACAGATTCTTACCGAACCTCAGAATGCCTTGATTAAGCAATATACAGCTTTGCTGGAAACAGAAGGGGTTAGTTTAAAATTTACTGAAAATTCTCTTGATGAAATAGCTAAAATAGCTTATACTGTTAATGAACAGACAGAAAATATCGGCGCTCGACGTTTACATACAATTTTAGAGAAATTATTGGAGGATATTGCGTTTGATGCGCCTGATATCGAGGTAAAAGATATTTCGGTAGATTGTGAATACGTTCGCAATAAACTTCAGGATGTTGTTCAAAACCAGGACTTAAGCCGTTATATCTTATAAGGCCTTGAGCTAAGGGAGGAAAGTTATGAAGGATTTGCTGGAACGAACCCGGGAGATTAATAAACTGCTTCAGAAGGCTGCCGGAAACCCGGTCGATTTTCAGGAAATGGCCGATGTCTTGACTGAAAACATTGAATCAAATACTTACATTGTTGGCAGAAGAGGGAAGCTTCTCGGGTTTTCTTTTGTGGACAAGTTTGACTGTGATGTTATTAGGGATATCATTGAAAATGCAGAACGTTTTCCTGAGAGTTATAATGAGTCGCTGCTAAGGATTATTGAAACAAAAGCCAACTTTAATGAGAAATCAAATACCTGTGTTTTTCATATTGAGAATCAGTGTGTTTTTCAGGATAAGGTAATGACAGTAGTACCTATAGCAGGTGGAGGGGAAAGGCTGGGTACGCTGGTGCTGGCGAAATTTAACGAGCAGTTTACCAATGAGGACCTGGTTTTGGCCGAATATGGCGCAACAGTGGTCGGCATGGAGGTTCTTCGAATAAAAGCAGAACGTGTTGAAGAAGAAGCCCGTAAAAAGGCTGCTGTGCAGATTGCCCTGGGAACCCTTTCTTATTCTGAACTGGAAGCAATTGAACATATTTTCGAAGAGCTTGAAGGTGATGAAGGCCTGTTGGTAGCCAGCAAGATTGCTGACAGGGTAGGAATTACCCGCTCTGTTATCGTCAATGCCCTAAGAAAGTTTGAAAGTGCCGGGGTTATTGAGTCCAAATCGCTGGGCATGAAAGGGACTTATATTAGGATATTGAATGAGCGGCTGTTGGATGAGCTGCATAAGCTGAAACATTAAAAAAGAACCTACAGTGTTATAACACTGTAGGTTCTTTTTTAATTGTGCATGTTGGTGAAAATGGCTCCTGACTGCGTTGTGCGGCTGACCGTAATCCTCGACGTACGTCCAGTACGCCTGCGGTTACGGTCAGCCGTACGCCTTGTCAGGAGCCATTTTCCCACCTCCGGGTCGGATGAATAGCAAAAGCTGAAATGAAAAAAATGCGGCAGTTTAACATACTATGGTGAATCTTTAATCAATGCGTTGTACAACTAATCGCAATCTTGATGCCGGGGGTCCCCCCGTTTTGTCGGGACGGCGGTCTCCGAAGGAGCCGGGGTTCCGGTAACAAAATGGGGGCATGGGGGGTCCCCCCGTTTTGTCGGGACGGCGGTCTCCGAAGGAGCCATTTTCCCACCCGCGGGTCGGATGAATAGCAGAAGAAGTAATTGCAGTGTAATTGCAGGTGAAAACGGCCTTCTGGGAGAGGGTGCGAGATTTGTCGATAAACCAAGTAATTTCAAAGAAAATTAGATAGTAAAAAAAGGATTTTGGGTAACAATGGCGAAATATTGTTACATTGGAAATCGTTACACAATACAGGTTAAAATTGTAGGTTGCCAAATGGTAAAAAATTATAAAAAAATATAAAAAAATGTAAGAAAAGGTAGGAATTTTGGGAACGAATGACGAATACACCCCCAAGGGTTTACATATTTTATCCAGGGTTACATTTTATTCCTGAATGTGAGTTCACAATACATCCAAACTTTGTTAAAGGCAAATTTACTGAAAGGTAAAGGCGCAAAGCTGCGGACCTAGAGGCTTGGTTATGATACCATTACAATTATGCAGTTATCGTAAAAACGGTCATTGAATATTATGATGCTGGTAACTTCCATTATATTGTATTAAATGGGCTATTTATTCAGAGCTATGGTTGCGGGCTGCCGAAGGGAGGTTAGCATTATTATGCCAAACTGCGGTAGCTGTGGTTTGGATTTTTACGTTATGGGAGTGATTAGATTTGATCGAAAATCTGTTAATTACCAAGACGATGAAAATGCTTGAAAAGGGTCTTGACGCATCTGCCCTGAGGAACAGGGTGATCGCGGACAACCTTGCCAATGTGGATACCCCGGGATATAAAAGGTCAGATGTGCTATTTGAGGAAGAGCTGCGGAAGGCTATAGGACGGGAGACTGGACTGGCCGGGAAGCTCACCCATGACAGGCACATTCCGATTGGCAGAAAATCAGAATTTAATGTAACGCCGGAGGTTGTCAGAAGTGAAGATGCGTCTATGAGAAATGACGGTAATAATGTGGATATTGACAGGGAAATGGCGGCATTGGCAAAAAATACAATTATATACAGCGTATTGGCCCAGGAATTAAACGGTGAATTCCAGAAAATTAAGATGGCTATTAATGGAAGATAATGTTCGGGACTGAGGAGGGTTACCATGAATCTTTTTAAGGCATTAGATATCAGCGCATCCGGAATGACGGCACAGAGGCTGAGGATGGACCTCATTTCTGAAAATATAGCTAATATTAATACTACCAGAACCGAGGCGGGAGGACCTTACCGCCGGAAGATGGCTATTTTCGAGGCCAGGGGACCGGAAAGCAGTTTTGCGGGGATCCTGGGCAGAACTCTAGAACAGCAAAAGACAGGTGCCGGGGTAAGGGTTTTAGGGATAAATGAAGACAAGAGCCCTTTTAAAATGGTTTATGACCCCAATCACCCTGATGCCAATGATGAGGGATATGTGAGCATGCCCAATGTCAACATTGTGACTGAAATGGTAAATATGATTTCAGCCACCAGGTCATATGAGGCCAATGTAACGGCTACAAAAGCCTCCAAGGACATTGCGCTCAAGGCTATGGAAATTGGAAAGTAAAGGGGGGTTGACAGGTGAATATTCTGAGCACACCGGTTGATGTGCTGCAGGCTGGTCGTAAACTTGGCGAACTGTCACAGGCACAGAACAATGACAATGACAAGGGTATGGGGTTTGCCGATATGCTGCAGAACTCCATCAATGAAATAAATTCTCTTCAGCAGCAATCGGCTGACCTGAAAAACACCCTGGTTACAGGTGAACTAAATGAGCTGCACCAGGTAATGATTGCGGCAGAAAAATCAAGTCTTTCTTTTCAGTTAACACTCCAGATTCGCAACAAAGTTGTAGAAGCATACCAGGAAATTATGAGAATGCAGGTATAACAGTTTTTTTTCTTATAGAGTGGAATGAGGTGACTTGTCTTAATGAAAGAGTATTTGTTGCAACTGAAAACGCAGTCTATTGAGTTGTGGCAAAAAATGAACAAAATACAGAAATCAGTCATTGTAGGTTCGGCGGCTCTTCTGATTGTGGTTTTAATTCTGCTTACCAGAAGCGCGACTATGCCGGATTATGGGGCCTTATTCACTCTAAAAGACGAGCAGCAGGCAGGGCAGATAGTAGAAAAGCTTAATGAGAAAAAAATACCTTTCAGGTTTGCCGACAATGGAGCCGATGGTACCGTTACCATTATGATTCCTAACAAGGATATTACCCAAACACGGTTGGAATTAGCCGGTGAAGGAATGCCCACAGGCGGAGTTGTCGGATTTGAGAGTTTTGATAACACTAAGTTCGGGGAGACAGATACCGATCGCCGGGCCAGATACCTCCGTGCACTGCAGGGCGAACTTACCCGCACAATCGAGGGGATGTCCGAGGTCGATAGGGCCAGAGTGCATATTGTCCAACCCGAACCTTCTCTTTTTTCTGAAGACCAAAAAAGTGCTACCGCAGCAGTGATGTTAAAGCTTAAACCCAACAAGACCCTTGAGGAAAGCCAGGTCGCAGGTATTGCCAAGCTGGTGACCAACAGTGTTGAGGGATTAACGGAAGATAATATTACTATTGTTGATATTAACGGAAATGTTCTTTCCGAAAACACCAGCGGTTCAGAAAGCGGCGCTATTTCGGGAAAACAGGTCGAAGTAAGGCAGCAGTATCAGAAACAGTACCAGAGCGAGCTTCAGGATTCGGTTGAGAGTATGCTGGAAAAAATCTGGGGCCCGGGGAAGGTTGTCTGCAGGGTTAGCCTGGATATTGATTTTGATAAGATTGAGCAGAAAAGGCAGGAGTATGGGGATGCAGTACCCAGAAGCACCGAAGAGTCCGAAAAGACCAGCACTACCACCAACAGTACTGCAGCATTAGGGGCGCCGGGTACTGACAGCAATATTCCGGGCTACGAAACTGCCGGGGAAACCGGAACCAGTGAAACCACAGAAATACATGAAATCAGAAACAATGAGATTAATACATATGAAGAATTCAGGGAGGTCGCCCCGGGCGGTGTGAAAAGAATGTCTGTGGCGGTTGTTATTGATAGGGAGATTGACGCTAATCAGCAGAAGGTTGTCGAAGACATTGTTAAGAGTGCGGCAGGATTCGACACTAACCGTGGCGATCAGTTGTCGGTTGCCGGAATGCCGTTTAATACCGAGTATCAGGATGAGCTGAGCAAGCAGATAGCTGATGCAGAGCAAAGGCAGATGTATATTTACGGCGGGGCAGCGGCTTTGGCAGCAGTTGTTCTGATTGGGGTCATTGTTGGCAGTGTAGTGGTCATGAGACGCAGAAAGCAAGACAAAGTACCCCTGGAAGACCAATTTGTGATTAGCAGGCCATTGTCGATAGATGAATTAGAGGATAACAGTATTCCTGAAAAAGACCTGACACCTGAAGAGAAAGAGCAGAAAAGAATTAAGGAACGCGTGGAAAACGTTGCTAAAGAGCAGCCTGACGATATCGCCCAATTGCTCCGTACCTGGTTGATTGAAGAATAGAGGTGACATTAATGGCGAGAGCCTTGACGGGAAAACAAAAAGCAGCAATTTTACTCATTTCCCTGGGTCCGGAGGTTTCTGCAGAGATATTTAAGCACCTCAGAGATGAGGAAATAGAAGAGCTTACTATTGAAATTGCCAATATACGCAAGGTCAGCGCTGATGATAAGGCCGATATCCTGTCTGAATTCCATGATTTGCTGGTGGCCAGAGATGTCATATCCTCCGGAGGTATCGAATATGCCAGGGAGGTTCTGGAAAAGGCTCTGGGCAACCAGAAAGCCCTGGATATCATTCAGAGACTTACAGCTACCCTACAGGTCAAGCCTTTTGACTTTGTCAGGAAAACAGACCCTGCGCAGCTGCTTAACTTTATTCAGTCAGAACACCCGCAAACCATAGCCCTGATTATTGCATACCTGGCTCCTGACCAGGCTGCCACTATACTTTCGGCGCTGCCGCCTGACCGCCAGGCGGATGTAGCCAGGAGGATTGCCATGATGGATAGCACCTCCCCGGATGTAATCAGGGATATTGAACGATTGTTGGAACGAAAACTTTCATCAGTGGTTTCCACCGATTTCACCAGTGCGGGTGGAGTTCAATCTGTTGTTGATATCCTTAACCGGGTTGACCGCACAACTGAGAAAACCATTATGGAAAGTATGGAAATACAGGACCCGGAAATGGCCGAGGAAATCAAGAAAAGGATGTTTGTTTTCGAAGATATCGTACAGCTTGATGACAGGGCAATCCAGCAGATACTCCGCGATGTGGACAGCAAAGACCTTGCTCTGGCACTTAAGGGGTCAAATGAGGAAGTAGGCGCCAAGGTTCAGCGTAACATGTCAAAACGCGCAACAGATATGCTGAAGGAAGATATGGAATATATGGGTCCTGTCAGGCTGCGTGACGTAGAAGATGCTCAACAGCGCATAGTAAACATTATCAGAAAGCTGGAAGAAGCTGGGGAGATTGTCATTGCTCGTGGCGGAGGAGATGAAGTAATTGTCTAAGGTTATAAAGGGTTTGTCCGTCAAGCTGCAATCCCCAATGATTGTACGACATGGCAGTGATACGGGACCGGAACCTCTCCCCGATGATTACCATGGGCCCATATCCGAACAGGATGTAGGACAGCTAAAGGACCAGGCAGCACAGATCCTCAGTGAAACTGAGCAGATGGTTAAGGAACTTCTTGGAACTGCCAGACAGGAAGCTGAGAAGATAATCAGGAACTCCAGGGAAGAGGCCCAGGATTTAATTGAAGTAGGCCGCCAAAAACTAAGGGAAATTGAAGAAGAAGCATATGCCAAGGGTTGGCAGGAAGGCAATAAGGCTGCCATGGAGGAGTATGAGGCAAAACTCAGGGAAGCGGACGCCATTCTGGAAAAGGCCGAAGAAGAAAAATGGCGGGTTGTGGCAGGCTCTGAGGAAGAGATTGTCAGGCTGTCTGTGGCGGTTGCCAGGAAGGTTATCGACCGGGAAATGGAGACAAACCCTGAAATTGTGGCAGATATGGTTAAACGGGCCGTTCAGAAGGCTACCGACAGAGAGGAACTAACTGTAAGAGTCAATCCAGATAACCTGGATGTTACTATAAATGCCAGAGATGATATTTCACAGGAAGTGAAAGGGATTCGCAAATTAAAGGTTTTGGCTGACCCGGCAATTGCTCCGGGGGGTTGTGTAGTTGAAAGTCACAATGGTACTGTTGACGCAAGAATCGAGAGACAGATGAATGAGATAGAACAAGCTTTGATGGAAGTGAATCCAAATGCAAAAGTTTGAAAAGTATTTTCAGGCCATAGAAAAGACAGAACCGATTAAGACAAACGGTAAAGTCACCCAGGTTATCGGTCTTATTATCGAGTCCCAGGGTCCTGGGGCCAACCTGGGGGAATTATGTTATGTTTTTCCGAATAAAGGTTCTCTGAAGATAAAGGCAGAGGTTGTAGGGTTCAGAGAAAATAAGATTCTCCTGATGCCCCTCGGTGAACTAAGCGGTATCGGTCCCGGGTGTGAAGTTGTGGCAACCGGGGATACCTTCAGGGTTGGTGTGGGAAACCGGATTCTGGGAAGGATTATCGACGGTCTGGGTAATCCCCTCGATTGTGGCGGATGCCTTGAGATTTCAGTGGATTACCCGGTAAATAATAGTCCGCCTAATCCACTGGACAGGAAACGGATCACGGAACCTCTGTCAATAGGAGTTAAGGCAATAGATGGTATGCTGACCTGTGGCAAGGGACAGCGGATTGGGATATTTTCCGGAAGCGGGGTTGGTAAGAGTACCCTTTTGGGAATGGTTGCCCGAAACACATCAGCCGATGTTAATGTAATAGCTCTGATTGGCGAACGTGGCCGTGAGGTCAGGGAGTTTATTGAGAAAGACCTGGGTGAAGAAGGTCTGCGGCGTTCGGTAGTGGTTGTGGCCACTTCGGACCAACCCGCACTGGTACGGTTGAAGGGCGCCATGGTAGCGACTACAATAGCAGAATACTTCAGGGACCAGGGGCTGGATGTGATGTTTATGATGGATTCGGTAACCCGTTTTGCCATGGCCCAAAGGGAGATCGGGCTGGCAGTAGGCGAACCTCCTGCCACCAGGGGATATACTCCTTCTGTATTTGCACTATTGCCAAAGCTTCTGGAACGCTCCGGGACCTCAGCCAGTGGAACCATAACCGGGTTGTATACCGTACTTGTAGATGGCGATGACCACAATGAACCTATTGCTGATGCTGTAAGGGGTATTCTGGATGGGCATATAGTTCTCACCAGGGAACTGGCAATGCAGACCCATTATCCTGCCATAGATGTTCTGGCAAGTGTCAGCCGGGTTATGAATGACATTGTGCCAGAAGGCCATAGGAAGTCTGCTGATGAAATGCGCAGCATAATGGCAACTTACAGGGAAGCTAAGGACTTGATAGATATTGGAGCTTATTCAATGGGCAGCAACCCAAAAATAGATTATGCCATATCTAAGATCGACCGGGTGCTTGAATTTTTGAAACAGGGTGTAGATGATAAATATACTTTTGAGGATGCTGTTGATATCCTCAGGGCTCTTGCCGAGAACCGTATATCGGCATAAGAAGGAGATGAAGCCCTATGAAAAAGTTTGTCTTCAAGCTCCAGACGGCACTTGACCTCAAACTGAAGGCTGAGGAAATGAAAAAGGAAGAACTGGTTACGGCAACTGATATATATAAGGAAAGCTGCCGGGTCCTGGAATACCTGAAAACAAGATTGGCTGAAATTCAGGATACGGTAAGAGGGAAACAGGGAGAGCAATTTGATGTCACCGAAATAAGGAGATGCCAGGACTACATACCTGTCATCAATGAACATATCAGCCAGCAGGCGCTGATAACTGAGGAGCACCGCGTCGCCATGGAAGAGGTCAGAGGCGAACTTGTCGAAATAATGAAAGAAAGAAAGATCCTGGAAAAGCTCAGGACAAGGCACTACCAGGATTATATGCGAGAGTTCCTCAGGGAGGAACAGAAACAGATCGACGAGATGGCGACAACAGGCTTTATACACAGGGATTCAGCTGTATAACAGGGGGTTAAATGCCAGTGCGGGTAAAAAAGATACTTTCCAGAATTATATTAGTAATACTGATTCTTGGCATAGTTGCAGGCGCTGTATGGGTCCTGGACTGGCTGGCAGTGATTGATGTCCGGAAGACGGCCGGAAAGATTCCTGTTGTTGGGAAAATGATATCCGCAGAAGAAGTAAAAGACGATAAAAAGGACGACAAAAAAGATGGCAAAGAGGCCCCGCCCAACCCCTTGGAAGAGGAAAATAAAAAGCTTAAGGAGCAAGTGCAAAGGCTTGAAAAACAGGCTGGGGAGATGGCCAAACAGTTGGAGATTGTGAATACCGAAAAACAGGACCTGTTGGAAGAAAGGGAAACTCTTCAGGGTACTCTGGCATCAATGAAGAGTCTTCAGGAGCAGCAAGAGGGAGCCGAGGTCAGCTATCAGAAACTGGCAGAATACTATACTGAAATGAAACCCGAAGCTGCAGTTAATATAATGAACAATCTAGCTGATGACGTTACCATTGGGATACTGCAGTACCTTGATAATGAACAGACCGCCAAAATTCTTAGCGCCATGGAGCCGGAGAAAGCGGCAGGTATTGTAGATCAGATGAAACAATAGGCTCTCGGAAATGACCGGGAATGGCATATGGTGAGCTGTTGTACCGATTTTCCGCACTGTTGCCGGAGAAATCTAACCTTGCTCCTGGCGAAGTCCGGGAACACCGCCAATTCGCCTTCCGTGGCTCAGTGGCGGCGCGGGCCGTCCATGGCCCCGCGTCCCGGACTTCGCTTAGCGGAACTGCGGTAACATTTCTCACAGCGTCAGTGCAAGGAAAATCTTGTACAACACCTCACCAAATTCCACAGTCATTTCCGAAGCCGATGTCGGAGGGAAAAAGAAGTCTAGGCGTAGAGCCCTAAAAATACAGGAAATTCTGTTTCCGAGACTTGGTCTACTGAAAGGGGGTGGTTGGAGAGAAAAACAGGATTAAAAACAGCATATTGGAAAGGAGGTGAAAATGTTGCAGACAATGCCATTTATGGCCATTGCAGGTAATCCGGCAGTAAAACCGGGAAACGGCCCCAGTCAGGACAGAGAGTGCCGGAATGATGTCCGGAGCAGTCATAGGGCTAAAGAGACACCCTTCTCTGAGACACTGAAAGATGCTTCTCACAATGTCTGTGAGAATGAGCAAAACAATGAAACAGCTATGACTGAAAGGAAGGACTCAGTAAGCAGACGGTCCGGCGAAGCCGGGTCTGAGAAGGCAGCTGCAAAAGAGGCAGATGTTAAAGATACAGATGTCAAAGAGGTTCGCCATCCTGAAGCAGATGAATTGATGCAGCTATTGGAAATGCTCCGGGAACTTGAGTCGGAAGCGGGTTGGAACGCCATTGCAGCTGAAGGCGGTAACCAGATTGGTTTAGCGGGCGGCGGGCTTTCACGGAGTGAATTTGCATCTCTGACCGGATTGCTGCAGGACCTAAGTAGTATGAACAATCTGGATCCAGGTCAGCTCAAAAAGCTCCTTGGCAATTTTCTGAAGGTGTTAGAAGCAGCCGGAGAGGTTTCGCCGGGAATGAACGACCTAAAACTCCTGATACAGAACCAATTAAACCCTGAGACCGGTTTACCCCGGGAGGTATTTCTGACTCAGCTTGCTGCAAAAGTCAGGCAGTTAACCGGAATTGCCGGGGACGGATCTGGGCAAAACCGGGAGCTGTCGAACGGAAGTAAGGAAGCTCAGCCTGCAAGTGCACAAAAACCGGCAGAACCTGGAGGGGGGCAGGCGAAAACAACAGGAAGCGGCTCAGGAGATGCCGGAAGGCCTGGCAGTCCGGCGGTCACCGGTGAGAATGAAACCGGTGGGATGGTTAAAACTAACACGGCGGCTGATGTAAGCGCCAAGGCAAATGGTGCGCCGGCGATGCCGGACAGCGGAAGCGGTTCTGAAGCGGGAAGGCGGTTGTTGGAGAAAGCCTCTGCCAGTGATGTCGTAATGAAGACAGCCTCAGAAAATCAAACAAGCGCTCCCGAAAATGCCAGACCGGTTGGCAACAGTGAACCGCAGGCAGCAGGACCCCGTATTGAACAGCTTCAGGCTCAGGTCGGAACACAGCACCAATATTCGGGAAACGGTTCTGCCGATGGAGGCAGCACACCTGGTCAGGTTTCCCCAGCCACCTACACCACGCAAACCTATCAGGGAGACCGGGCAGTTTTTACCCAGATTATCCAGAAGGTAAAACTTGCCGCTGCTCCGGGAACATCTGAAATGCAGATTGAGCTTAAACCCGAGTTTCTGGGCAGGTTAAAACTGACGGTAAGTACCGAAAACGGTCTGGTGACAGCCAGATTCAATACTCACAGCCCACAGGTCAAGGCAGTTATTGAGGCGAATCTGGCAGCTCTTAGGGATAGTTTAGCTGACCAGGGCATCAAAGTAGACCAGCTTTCAGTAACTGTTACCCCTGAAAAAAATCATTCGGGACAAGGGGAACGTGATGGCTTATTCAAGAGAAGGAATCAAGCCAGGGGCAGTCGGCTGCCGCTAAATGAAGACCAGCTTGAAACGGTGTTTTCTGCCGGCGCAAGGCGTCTGACTAGCGCCGGGTATTATGGCAATACAGTTGATTTTACGGCATAGGAGGTGATTAGGTTGAGTGCAGTGTCCGGAATTGTTGGCAGTACACAGGAAAGTACGGCCAGTGCGGTTAAAAAGGTTCTCGGGAAAGACGATTTTCTGAAACTGATGATTACCCAGCTCAGGTATCAGGATCCGCTGGAACCAACTGATAACAAGGACTTTATTGCCCAGATGGCCCAGTTCAGTTCCCTGGAACAGATGGCTAACATGAGCAAGGGTTTTGAAACAATGGCTCAGTTCCAGGAATCAATACTCAGGGAATCGGCGGTAGGCCAGGCCATAAACCTGATCGGGAAGACGGTAAGCGCAATTCTGCCTGTAGAATCGGTTACCGGAAAAATTAATACTGAACAGACCAAGCTTTATCTGGAGGCAGACAAAAACTCGATGACGTTACAGACTCTTGCCAAGGATACCCCGGTTACGGTGCTGGCCCTGGAAGGTGGGATGTATGAGGTGCTCCTGCAAAACGGTACCAGAGGTTATGTTGCTGAGGATGCCCTGACTATTGATGACAACCCAAGAATTACCGGAGTTGCCACAGGAATGAAGCTTATTGATGGGTCACCACATGTTACCATAAACGGGAAGGATGTTCCCCTAACCCAGGTTGAGGAGGTTAAATTGGCCGCTGAGGAAGGTGTTTAGGCGGGGTAAATCCGGCAGTAACAGTTTAGCACAGGGAGGTGCAGATTAATGGTAGATAAGGTGATGTATCCCCAGCCAATTATACCGGTTGGTCCATCTAAAGCAGGAACCAAGCCGCAAAAGCCGGAACAGGGGCCACAGGTTCCATTCAGGGACGTGCTGGAAAATCAGCTTACAGCAGGGGGGATCAAATTCTCATCCCATGCCCGGCAAAGGCTGGAGGTAAGAAATATCAGGCTTACCGGAGACGACTTGGCTAAAATCAGCAGCGCTGTTGACCGGGCCGCTCAAAAAGGATCCAGGGACTCCCTGATTATGATGAATAACCTGGCTTTTGTGGTAAGTGTCAAAAACAAAACAGTAATCACTGCTATGGATAATGCCGGTATGAAGGACCATGTATTTACCAATATTGACAGCGCTGTTATCGTGTAAGGCTGTCTGACAGGTTGGGATTTAAGAAACAGATTAATGTAAGTTGGGGCCGGACCTCTGAGAGGGAGCCCCGGGGCTGTGACTGACTGAATCAGCCCGGTATCTCAGCCGGATATTAAAATCCGGGAAAAAATTTATTAATCGGAGGTCGATTTAGTTATGATGCGTTCCATGTTCAGCGGAGTGTCTGGTTTGAGGAACCACCAACTCCGCATGGATGTTATCGGCAATAACATCGCCAATGTTAACACAATCGGTTACAAGAGAGCAAGAGTTACCTTCCAGGACATGCTCAGCCAAAATATCCGCGGCGCTTCTTCGCCACAGGGGGGTAAGGGGGGAACCAATCCCCAGCAGATAGGACTGGGGATGACTGTAAACAGCATTGACATCCTGCATACCCAGGGCAGTTCCGAGACTACCGGAAAAGTTACCGATATGATGGTAGACGGGGACGGGTTCTTTATGGTGGGAGATGGTAACAACACCTTCTATACCCGGGCAGGGAACTTCGATTTTGATTCAGCGGGAAATCTGATAAGCCCCTCAGGCCTGATGGTTAAGGGCTGGATGGCCGACGACAGTTCCGGGGACATAGACACAACGGGAGCCATCTCCGGGATTCAGATTCCCAAGGGACAGGCAATTCAGCCACAGGAAACTCAGAACATTTCCCTGGTTGGCAACCTTGATGCCAATGCAGTTACCTATGACGATACTGTAACACCCCCCACAGGCACAACCGTACCGGTATCATTAACTGTTTATGACTCACTGGGGAACAGCTGGCCGTTAACGCTCCATCTTGATAAAGACTCTGCCTCCGGCCAATGGCTTGTTACCAGAATTGACAACCCCGGTTGGACGACTGCGCCTTCAGTCTCCGGTGGGCCAATTATCTTTGATAGTACTGGGAAGCTTACCGCCGCCGGCGACGGACCGCTTGTCATCACCGGAGCGCCACCTAACGCCAACGCCTTTGTCGCAGGCACCAACCCGATTACTGTAGACATTAGCTCTTTAACCGGGTATGCCTCAGATTCCGGAGAGTCCAATGTGGAGTTGAACAGCCAGGATGGTTATTCATCAGGTGTCTTAAACGGTTATTCCATTGACAAGACCGGTATTGTAACCGGAAGGTTCTCCAACGGGCTTACCAAGCAGCTAGCCCAGGTAACTCTGGCCAACTTTAACAACCCGGCAGGGCTCATGAAGGTTGGTGAAAATAATTATGTTTCGTCTAATAACTCCGGCCAGGCACAGATAGGTACAGCAGGCTCAGGGGGCAGGGGGGATATATCTCCCGGTAAGATAGAAATGTCAAATGTGGATCTTTCACAGGAATTCACTGATATGATAGTCACTCAGAGAGGGTTTCAGGCCAATTCCCGGATTATCACTGTTTCTGATGAAATGCTTCAGGAGTTGGTAAACCTGAAACGCTAATCCGGTTTAGGCATTAAGAGGGAGGTCGGGGATGGAAACATCCATCCCTGGACCCCATTTTGAAAGAAGGGGTTTGTATGATTAAAGTAATCAGGATGAATGGTTCGGAGCTGGTTATAAACCCTGAACTTATCGAGTTTATTGAGGCTACTCCGGATACGGTGCTTACCCTGACCACCGGGAAAAAATTTGTCCTTAAGGATTCAGTCCAGGAACTGATTGACAAGGTGATGGAATACCGCAAGTCAATCGGCATAACAGTCATTGACCGGGTTTATCCTGAGACTGGTAATTTGGGCGAAACCCATAAAGAATAGGGGGTAGACATTAAATGGCAGATGAAAACAATGAAGTTCAGAAGAACGAGGAGAAGGCTTCTTCAGGTTCGGGGACAGTTAAGCTTGTCATAGCCGGGGTCGCCATTCTTATCCTGTGTGCCGGATTATCCTACGGTGTTGCCATGTATGCTGCCAATACATTTTCCAAAGACGATACACCTAAGGGGGATGGCTATGGCACAGTGAAAAGTGAGACCATTGGCACAACTTATGATGCCGGAGAGTTTATCACCAACCTCGATACTCCTGACAATAATAGGTACATTAAAGTAAAGATTGTGCTGGCATTCCAGGAACCTACCGTTCAGGAAGAGATAGCTGCCAAGCTGCCCCAAATCCAGCACACTATCAACAGTACACTCCGCCAGCAGAGTCCTGACAGCCTTTCCCAGACAAAGGCCATGGAAAAACTGGCAGACCTGCTTAAGAAAAACATCAATACCCACATGGTTAAGGGGAATGTGAACAGTGTTTATTTTACAAGTTTTGTGGTACAGTAAAAGGCTGGTACTGGAGGTGAGAGCAAAGTGAGTGAAATTCTGTCCCAGGACGAAATAGATGCTCTGTTATCGGCTTTGTCCACTGATGAGGCCCGACCGGACCAGACTAAGAAAAAAGATGACTCCCACAAGAAAATCAGAGTATATGATTTTAAAAGGCCCAGCAAGTTTTCCAAGGAGCAGATTCACACTATTCAGGCCATAAACGAAAATTATGCCCGCCTGCTGGCAACGTTTTTTTCGGCACACCTGCGCACAATCGTACAGATTACGGTTCATTCGGTTGAACAGCTGACTTATGATGAGTTCATTCATTCGGTGCCAAACCCTTCCACCCTGAACATATTCCGGGCGGAGCCTCTTGAAGGGAATGCGATACTGGAAATTAATCCTTCGATAGTGTTTACCATAATTGACAGGTTGTTTGGCGGTCCCGGTCAGGCGCCGGAAAGTATCCGTGATCTGACTGATATTGAACGCGTAGTTATTGAAAAAGTAGTTGTCCGCACCCTGGATATATTCCGGGAGGCCTGGGAAAGCATTATCTCCTTAAAACCAAAGCTTGAGGTAATTGAGTCAAACCCGCTTTTCACCCAAATTGTCTCTCCTTCCGAAATGGTGGTCCTGGTTTCATTTAAAACCAGGTTTGGGGAGAATGAAGGCCTGATTAATATGTGTATTCCTTATATTGTTCTGGAACCCATTATTAGCAAGTTATCTGCCCACTTTTGGTTTGCCGGCACAGCAAAGGAGTCCACTCAGGAATCCATTGGGCGCATTAAAGCCCAGATAGAGAAAGCAAACCTGAACCTTACGGCATTGCTGGGAAAGGCTTCAATACATGTCGGGGAGCTGTTGGAATTACAGCCGGGTGATGTTATTATGCTGGATAGTAAAATTAATGACCCTGTCGAGATCATGGTGGGTTCCCGGAAAAAGTACCTGGGGAAGCCCGGAACCCTTGGAAGTAAAATGGCTGTTCAGATTTCGTCAGTAGTTCAGGAAGGAGATGACAATGATGAGTGACGGTGTTCTGTCCCAAGAAGAAATAGATGCCTTATTGAGATCAGATACTCTGGCAAAAGATACCGTTGATGAGGCTCCCGCAGCAGGGACTCCGGTTTCCCTGCAGTCAGAAAATGGCGTTTTGGAGCCCGGGGGTGGGCTTACAGACATGGAGCGGGATGCTGTCGGTGAAGTTGCTAACATTGTTATGGGATCTGCAGCAACTGCACTGTCCACCCTTTTAGGCAGTAAAGTCGAGATTACCACTCCGGTGGTTCAAGTGACAGACCCTGATACATTCAGGCAGGACTATCCATTACCCTATGTGCTGGTTAATGTGGAATATGTTACCGGGCTTAGCGGGGCTAATGTTCTGATTATCCGTGATCAGGATGCCGGCGTGATGGTGGATCTGATGATGGGTGGTGACGGACAATCACCCCCTGCCGAACTCAGTGAGATGCATATCAGTGCAATCAGTGAGGCTATGAATCAGATGATGGGGTCGGCCTCAACCGCGATGTCGACAATAATAAAAGAAAGGGTTGAAATTTCCCCTCCAACTGTTGAGGAGGTTAATTTTGCCACCGATGAGCTCACAGGTACACTTGGTCAAAAGGGCCAGGTGCTGGTAAAGGTATCTTTCAGGATGACAATTGAGGGATTGATAGACAGTGAAATCATGCAGTTAATCCCTCTGGAGTTCGCCCGGAATATGGTCAGAAGTTTAATGGATGAAATGACCGCTCCGGATATGTCGGAGCTAGATAATTTGCTTGATCAGGGGATTACCGGTGTTGATCAAGGCAGCGTTGGTCTTGAATATGCCGCCGCAGCGGCTGAACCGGCTGCAATTCACCAACCGGGAACTTTTGTGCCTGACAGCCAGCAGGCCATGCCTGCCGGAAGGTCAGCAGTCCAATCTCCCCAAGTATCTGTCCAGCCTGTACAGTTTGCTCCTATGCAGTCCGGTTTCCAATCCAGGGAAATTTCCAATATTGACCTGATAATGGATGTGCCGCTGCAGATAACGGTTGAGCTGGGCAAATGCCGCAAGACAATTCGAGAAATACTGGCTTTGGGGCAAGGGTCTGTAGTAGAGCTGGACAAACTTGCCGGTGAACCTGTCGACCTGTTGGTCAATGGCAAATTGCTTGCCAAGGGGGAAGTAGTTGTTATTGATGAAAATTTTGGGATTAGGGTTACAGATATAATTTCGCCAATTGAAAGAGTAACGAATCTACAATAAACAGTGATAAGGAGGACAGTTATGGGAGCGCGTATTCTCATTGTGGATGATGCAGCCTTTATGCGCATGATGATCAAAGATATTCTGACCAAAAACGGTTACCAGATAGTCGGGGAAGCGGAGAATGGCAGTGTGGCAGTTGAAAAATACAAAGAACTTAAACCGGAACTGACTACAATGGATATTACCATGCCGGAAATGGATGGAATCAGCGCTGTCAAGGAAATTCGGGATTTTGACCCCCAGGCCAATATTATCATGTGCAGCGCTATGGGTCAGCAGGCAATGGTAATTGATGCCATTCAGGCTGGAGCCAAGGACTTCATTGTCAAACCCTTTCAGCCGGACCGGGTGTTGGAGGCTGTACGGAAGGCTCTGTCCTAACCCTTTTATAAGAGAGAGGTCAATTTAATGAAGCAATTTTTTACCAGGCTTGTCCTGCCATTTTTCGCTGTCCTAACCTGGTACGCCGTTTTATCGACCGAAAAGGTCTTGGCTGCTTCCAGGGAATTGAATCTGGACAATATTGAAGAGCCCCAGGCTGCTCCGATGCCAAGCATGGCTGTTGTGTTTATTAAACTGGTTCTCAGCCTCCTTATTATTGTAGGTTTGGCATACCTTACAATGAGATTTCTGCGTAAAAGCATGAGGGTATCATCAAGGGGCGAGACAATCAGTGTCCTGGACCAGTATGCTTTTAGTATGAACAAAGGCATTTATATCACACAAATAGCTGGTAAGGTATATGTTCTGGGGGTGACTGACCAAAATATTAATCTCATTTCCGAAATCACTGATGAGGAAGTAATAGGCGAAATGATAGCAAATGCAAAAGCGAGAGAAGCGGAAGGGGTTATTCCGCCAGGCATTCTTGATCAGATTATGCCTTCGCGGATAAACATAACCGGTTCCAGGCAGAAATCATTCAATGAGCATATCAAAAAGCAGATTCAGAGGCTCCAGTCGATTACAGAAAAGCGGGGTAACATTACCCGGGGGGATGACGGTGATGAATAGGTCAGGCGCAATCAAGCGGAATATGATAGTTTTCGCAATAATTCTTACAGCTGCTCTGGTTTTTCTGGCCAGACCCGTCAGCGCTGCTCAGGCGGTGCCGATACCTAACATAAATGTAGGAGTAGGGAATGCGGATAATCCTGCGGAAATGTCTGCCAGCCTGCAGATACTCTTCCTATTGACTATCCTGTCACTGGCGCCGTCGATTCTAATAATGATGACCTCCTTTACCCGAATAATCATAGTACTTTCTTTTATGCGGAGCGCACTGGCTACCCAGCATGCTCCACCCAATCAAATAATCATAGGGATGGCTCTTTTTCTGACATTTTTTGTAATGGCGCCTACCTGGTCACAGATAAACCAGAATGCTCTGCAGCCTTACATGGAGGAAAAAATAGACCAGGAGCAGGCCTTGGGTAATGCAGTAAAACCCCTTAGGGAATTTATGTTTAAACAGACGCGGGAAAAGGATCTGGCCCTATTTGTTAAGCTTTCCGAAAATCCCCGTCCCAAGACTTATGATGATGTTCCGACAATGGTTCTTATTCCATCATTTGTCCTGAGTGAAATGAAAACAGCCTTCCAGATTGGATTCATGCTGTTTATTCCTTTTATTGTCATTGACATGATTGTGGCCAGTTCTCTGATGTCAATGGGCATGATTATGCTGCCACCTATGATGATCTCGATGCCGTTTAAGATTCTCCTGTTTGTCATGGTGGATGGGTGGTATCTGTTGACACGTTCCCTGGTTTTAAGTTTCCAGTGAAAGGGGAAAAAGAATGAGCGCCGACAATATAGTATACCTGGCAAGAGAGGCGTTATTTACAGTTTTATTGGTAGCCTCGCCAATCCTTGGCAGCAGCCTGATAATCGGTATTCTGATTAGTTTCTTTCAGGCCACTACCCACCTTCAGGAACAGACCCTTACGTTTGTGCCGAAGATTATCGCTGTTCTGGCAGTTGTAGTGTTTTTCGGTTCCTGGATGCTTAATGTAATGTTGGCATATATGTCAAATGTCTTTATTAACCTGAATAATTTCATAGTTATAAAATAACTCCGAAAGTAGGGCATATTTGTGGAAATTCTGGGACAAATAGCCTCAAATATAGATTTATTCCTGATGGTTTTGGCAAGAGTCAGCGGTATCTTTATCGCAGCCCCCGTATTCAGCAACAGAGTAATGCCAGGTCAGGCAAGGGCTCTGATGACAATGATTTTATCGGTAATCATGTTCTCCGGTCTTCAGCCGACAGCTCCGGTTATTCCGGTACAGATAGGCCCATTTGCGCTATACCTGGCCGGTGAAATCATTATCGGGCTGATAATAGGTTTAGTAGCTCAGTTTGTCTTCTCGGCCGTTCAGTTTGCCGGCCAGAATATCGACTTTATGATGGGTTACAGTATTGTCAATGTTGTTGACCCCCTTAACCAGACCCAGGCATCACTGATAGGCTCCTTCAAAAACATACTTGCACTCCTGGTGTTCCTGGTTACCAATAGTCATCACTATGTAATTGTTGCTCTTTATAAGAGCTATGATAAAATACCCATATTTGGCCTTACAGTTCCTCCGGAAGCGACAAATTTCATGATAGACTTATTTGGAACTATGCTGGTTACCGGTTTAAAACTGGCGATGCCGGTAATGGGCGCTATATTTGTAACTGAAGTTGCTCTGGGGATGGTAGCCAGGATGATGCCTCAGATGCCGGTTTTCTTCGTCGGGATACCTGCAAAAATATTTATTGGAGCGATAATGATTACAATAATTCTTCCCGTATATGTTATTGCTTTGGAACTCCTGTTTGAGGGCAACTATCAGGATACCCTCAAAATGCTGCAAATTCTGGGTAAAGAGGTTTAGGGATGGAAGAGCTGCGTTTACGCTGTTTTACAATTGATCTGCAGCTATTTGCAGAAAAGACCGAAAAGCCTACCGCCAAAAGGAGACAGGAGGCAGCGAAGAAAGGGCAGATTGCAAACAGCGCCGAGGTAAACTCTGTTTTAGTCCTGTTGGTGGGTTTTCTGGGTGTAAAGTTTCTGGCTCCCCAATTTGCCGACGGGTGGGCAGTATTAACCTCAGATCTCTTCAAGATGTTTGGTCAGAAGGACTTTATGGTTGACTACAGGATTCTACAGAGTATTCTAATGATGGCGTTGGTTTTTTCGGCAAAGATACTGGTCCCTATTGTGGGCGGCTGTCTGGTAGCCGGAACGGCTGCTTCGGTTATCCAGACCGGGTTCCGGTTTGATATAACCTCCGTCAAATTTGACCTGAATAATATTGACCCGGTTCAGGGTGTTAAGCGAATATTTTCCCTGCAGTCCCTTGCCGAGCTGGTGAAATCAATCCTCAAGGTACTGCTGGTAGGTTATATCGCCTACAATGAAATAATGAAAGAGTTTATGAATTTCTCCGGTCTGAGTGATATGAGTATCAGGGCTTCGGCAGCATTTATTGGGACAGTGGCCTTGCGAGTGGTTTTCAAGATAATCCTCTGGCTGGTAATCATAGCAATACTTGATTATATGTTTCAGAAGTGGCGCAATGAAAAGAAAATGATGATGGAAAAACATGAAGTCAAGGAAGAACACAAGCAGGCGGAAGGTGATCCGCAAATTAAGGGCAAGATCAAGCAAAAGCAGAGACAGATGTCTATGATGCGGATGATGCAGGCCCTGCCTAAGGCAGATGTAGTTATCACCAACCCCACACACTTTGCCGTTGCCCTGCAGTATGACCCGGAAACGATGTCTGCTCCCACGGTTATTGCCAAGGGTCAGGACAGGATAGCTCTTAAAATCCGGGAAACTGCCAAAGAACATGACATTGTGATAGTGGAGAACAAGCCCTTGGCCCAGTCACTTTACTTTGGGGCTGAGATAGGGGACGTGGTTCCTGCCGACCTCTATCAGGCAGTTGCAGAAGTCCTGGCTTTTGTGTATAAGCTTAAGGGAAAGATCTAGGAGGAGGACCTAAATGGCAGTACAGCAGGTTGCGCTATCCAAAATCACAAAGTACAGTGACATATTTGTAGCAGCCGCAGTCATTGGCATGGTGGTTATGATGGTAATTCCCATCCCCACCGTACTGTTGGACCTTTTCCTGACTGTAAATATCACACTGGCCCTGATTGTGCTGCTGGTCAGCATGTACAATAATGAGCCGCTGCAATTTTCATCTTTTCCGTCTCTTTTGCTGATTATGACGATATTCAGGCTTTCCCTTAATGTCAGTTCAACAAGACTGGTGCTGCTCAATGGGTTTGCCGGAAAGATTATTGAGAAATTCGGGCTCTTTGTTATCGGGGGCAACCCGGTGGTAGGTTTTGTCATTTTTCTGATCCTTGTGGTCATTCAGTTTATTGTAATTACCAAAGGCGCCGAGAGGGTCTCTGAAGTTGCTGCCAGGTTTACCCTTGATGCCATGCCGGGAAAACAGATGAGTATAGATGCCGACCTCAATGCAGGTCTGATTACCGACCGGGAGGCTGTTGAAAGACGGGAAAGGATTCAGAAGGAGGCGGATTTCTATGGAGCCATGGATGGTGCCTCTAAGTTTATCAAGGGTGATGCCATTGCCGGGATTGTTATCGTAATCATTAATATTATCGGAGGATTTGCCATCGGAGTTTTACAGAGGGGAATGCCCCTCACAGATGCCATGAACACTTATACCATTTTGACGGTGGGTGATGGATTGGTTTCCCAGATACCGGCCCTGCTGATATCTACGGCGACCGGTATTACCGTGACTAGGGCCGCATCTTCTGAAATAAGCCTTGGTCAGGAATTGTCAATACAGCTGACGAGCCGTCCCCGGGTACTGGCTATTGCAGCAGGCGCCCTTGCTACCCTGGGCCTTTTGGGGCTGCCACCGGTGCCGTTCTTTATCCTTGCGGGAATTATGGCGGTAGGCGCCTATTCCATGAAGAAAATTCAGGATGAGCAGAAGGTTAAGCTGCAGGAAATGGAACAGGAAGAAGAAGTTGAGGAAATTAAAAAACCGGAAAATGTTATGTCACTATTACAGGTTGATGTGTTTGAAATAGAGATGGGCTATTCCCTCATTCCACTGGTAGATGCCAATCAGGGCGGGGACCTCCTTGACAGGGTGGTTATGATTAGGAGGCAGTGTGCACTGGAACTGGGTATTGTCCTGCCGCCAATCCGGATGAGGGATAACATGCAGTTAAAGCCCAATAGTTATGTGTTTAAAATAAAAGGTGTAGAGGCGGCAGACGGAGAAATCATGCCTGACCAGTATCTTGCCATGAGCTCTGGACTTACCGAGAATGGCATAAAGGGGATAGACACTGTCGAACCTGCCTTTGGACTGCCGGCCAAATGGATACCACCCGACTTGCGGGAACAGGCAGAGCTTGCCGGATATACTGTTGTTGACCCATCTTCAGTTATCGCTACACACCTCACCGAGGTTATCAAGAGCCATGCTCATGAGGTATTCGGCAGGCAGGATGTGCAAAACCTGCTCGACCATGTAAAGAAAACACATCCGGCAGTTGTCGAAGAAATTGTCCCCAGCCTGCTGACTCTTGGTGAGATACAAAAAGTTCTGGCAGGACTGCTGGCCGAAAGGGTCCCTATCAGGGATCTGGTCACAATTCTGGAGACACTTGCCGATCATGCCAGAGCGACAAAAGACACCGATATGCTCATAGAATACGTGAGACAGGCGCTGGCGCGTACCATCGTAAAACAGTACACCGATTCGGGTGATACACTCCATGTTATTACCCTTGACCCAGGTGTTGAACAGACAGTCAGGGATTCCATCCAGACAACTGATCACGGCTCATACATTGCCTTGGACCCTGATAATGCTAAGATGATATTTAACAGCCTTGCGGCAAACGTGGAAAGCGCGTCCCGAAATGGTTACCAGCCAATAATACTGTGTGCCCCGGTTGTCAGAATCTATTTTAAAAAACTGACTGAAAAGATGATTCCCGAACTGGTGGTGCTCTCATATAACGAGCTTGAAGGCAGAATAAATGTTCAGTCTCTAGGGGTGGTGAGTACTTAGTGCGCGTTAAGAGATATGTTGCCGAAACACTGCAGGATGCAATGCTTAAGGTGAAAATGGATATGGGTAAGGATGCTGTTATTCTGCATACAAGGAAGTTCAAGGAGGGAGGATTTTTCGGGTTCTTTGGCAAGGTCAGGTTTGAAGTAACTGCAGCAGTAGAGGAAGCCCGACCGGCTCAGAATCCGGCGCCTGCCGGTAAACCGGCTCAGGATATGCCGGGGATGCAGGGAAAAATGGGAACGGGCAGGATGACTGCCATAACCATGGAAGAGCCTGCCGAAACCAGCGAGGAAGAGCATGACCTGCATGAGGAACTTCAGGAAATGAAGGATATGCTGAGTGAAGTCATGAATCAGATAGATATGGCACAGGATATCAAGAGTTTGCCCAAACCGGTGCAGAGGTTCCACCAGATATTGACCGATAATGATGTTGATGACAGATTGACCAAAAAAATGCTGCAAAACATCCTGAAACAGATTCCACGTGAAGAAATCGGCAATAGTGAAATCATCAGGAAGTCATTGGAGAAACAGGTCCTTCGCTTGTTGAAAAAGCCCAGACCGGTTTCCTTCAAGAGACAGGCTCTTGGTCAACAGTCGATTGTTCTGGTAGGACCGACCGGGGTAGGGAAAACAACAACCATTGCGAAGCTGGCAGCGACTTTTTCCATCATTGATCAGAAAAAGGTTGCTCTGATAACTGCTGATACCTACCGGGTAGCGGCTGTTGAGCAATTAAAGACCTATGGTGAGATAATCGGCATCCCGGTTGATGTGGTCTATACTCCCCAGGAGCTTCAGAAAGCAATCGCCAGGCATACAGATAAAGATCTGGTCCTGATTGATACAGCGGGGCGGAGTCACAAAAACGATGAACAGATGAGTGAACTGAGAACGTTTCTGGAGATAGCGGAACCATCTGATGTTTTTTTGGTCTTAAGCGCTACAACCCGTTACAGGGATATGATGGATATTGTCAACAGCTATGGTGATATTCCTGTTTCCAGGCTGGTGTTCACCAAGTTGGACGAGACGTCAACTTATGGACCTATTCTAAATGTTGTCAGCAGTACTCAGAAGCACCTGTCTTATGTAACAGTTGGGCAAAACGTTCCTGATGATATAGAAATAGCGGATCCCAGCAAAATAGCCAATATGATTATGAGGGAGAGATAGCCATGCGTGACCAGGCCGAAAAACTTCGCGTATTGGCCAGAAACCTTAAGAATCAGGTTGAGTGTGAAATTAAGGGGACCCAGAAAAAAACCCGGATTATCACAGTGACAAGCGGTAAAGGCGGGGTTGGTAAGACTAATTTCACCATCAACTTTGCCCTGGCTCTGATGTCTTACGGGCAAAGGGTTTTAATTCTTGATGCAGATCTGGGTTTAGCCAATATTGATGTTGTGCTGGGGATCAATCCCAAGTACACTCTTTATAATGTTTTAAAAGGCGAAAAGGATATCCAGGACATTATCCTGCCTGGACCCCAGGGACTCCAAATTATTGCCGGGGGCTCCGGGATGCAGGAACTGGCCAATCTGAGAAGATGGCAGGTAGAACAGTTTATTGCCAAACTTGAGGAACTGGAAGGAATTGCAGATATATTGATAATCGATACTGCTGCAGGACTTTCCAGAAATGTAATGAGCTTTGTGCTTGCCGCAGATGAGGTAATTGTGATAACGACCCCTGAGCCGACAGCCATCACCGATGCTTACGGTCTGGTAAAGGCCATGACTTCCAAAAGGAAGCACGGGGTAGTTCATCTGGTAGTAAATAAAGTGGAAGATGCTCAGGAGGCAGACATTACTGCCAGTAAACTGAAGATCGTTGCTGAAAAATTTCTTAAGCTCAACATCGGTCATTTGGGGTTTATTTTGGATGACCCCAGTGTCTCTAAGGCAGTAAAGAGCCAGGAACCGTTTCTCCTGAAATACCCCAAGTCGGCTGCAGCAGAATGTATTTTGCGCCTGGCAGCCCAGATGCTGGAACAGGAGTTGCAGCCGGAACCCGCGGGTGTGAAGGCCTTTTTTGGAAAGATTGCCAAACTTTTCGGCTAGTAATTTTCGGCTAGTAAATGGAAGTTTTCGGAAGGAAGTGAAAGAATTGGGCTCGTTTGACCCCATAAAAATAAACCAGCCCATTGAACTGGAGCTGCCCAATGATTCATTGAAACAGTACCGGAGCAGGGTAAAGAGCTTGTCTGAGGAAAGAATGGTAGTGATTGTGCCGGTTAAAGGCAGTTCGCGGGTGGCTATGGATCATGGCCAAAAAGTAAAGGTTATTTATACTGACAGCACTGCAGTATATGTGTTTTTTACTACGGTTGTCTCTCTGGCAAACGATGATGCCGAAACGGTAACACTGGGTAAGCCGTATGACATAAGGAAAATTCAAAGAAGGAACTTTGTCAGGCTTGATACACGGGTAAAGGTATTGGTTTATAAGCTCGACAACAGGTTTGAGCGTAAGGGGAACGTGCTTGAGGGCGTTTCTGTGGATATCAGCGGTGGTGGGATGATGTTTATGTGTGATGAGGTTCTCAGCTGCGGAGATGTTCTGGATGCAGAAGTGTTCCTGAGACAAAACGATAAGGTCAGAGCTATCGGCAGGGTTGTCAGGTTCACGGAAAACCCTCCGAAAACCAGGATGAAATACTCAGTGGGGTTTGAGTTCACAGTAATTGAGGAATCAGAGAGAGATAAAATAATCAGGTTCATCTTTAATCAGCAGAGGGAATTAAGAAGAAAGGGACTTCTTTAGAGGTGGTACGGCTTGATGAGTGGAAGACATCGGGTTCTTGTTGTAGATGATTCTTCATTTATGCGGAGATTTATCACTGACATTTTACATAGTGATGACACCCTTGAGGTAGTAGCAACAGCAGTTAATGGTGTTGAAGCCCTAAAAAAGGTATCGGAATTGAGACCTGATGTTATTACCCTGGATATTGAGATGCCTGAAATGGACGGCCTTACAGCGCTTAATGAAATCATGGTAAAATGCCCTGTGCCGGTAATTATGCTGAGCAACAGGACCAGGGTGGGAGCAGAGGCCACAATAAAGGCTCTTGAACTTGGGGCTTTGGATTTTGTGGCCAAACCTTCGGGTAATATTTCTCTTGACCTGGACAAGGTCAAGGATGAACTGATCCTGAAAGTAAAAGCTGCAGCCCGGGCCGATATAAGGTCAATTCGCAGTGCAGCTTCGCAATGGAATGCAGATTATGGCAGGAAGGTTAAAATTGAAAGCCAATCCGCTGCTGGAAAGACTCCGCTGCGAATAGTTGCCATTGGGGCATCTACCGGAGGTCCAAGAGCGCTCCAGGCTGTCTTCTCACAGCTGCCCCAAAACTTACCGGCTGCAATAGCTGTGACTCAGCATATGTCGCCGGGTTTTACGGAATCGTTGGCACAGCGCCTTAACAGTATTTCTGAGTTTGAGGTTTCAGAGGCCAGGGATGGCGATGAACTAATTGCCGGGAGGGCTTTAATTGCCCCTGGTGACCGGCATATGAAAATCAAGCGGCTTGATGACCGTTTTTATATAACCCTGAGTGATGAACCACCTGTGGATGGACTAAGACCTTCTATTGATCTGATGATGGACTCACTGGTTGAGTGCAGTGTGCCTCTCCTGGGGGTACTGCTTACCGGAATGGGACAGGATGGGGTGGCCGGGTTAAAAAAGATCAGGGAAAGAAATGGCTGTACAATTGTAGAAGATGAGTCAACCTGTGTAATCTACGGGATGCCCAGGGCGGCAATTGAGAACAGGTGTGTTGATATTGTAGCGCCGATATACCGGATTGCACAGGAGATTATGAATAATATTTAAAAAATGACTGACATGCTGGAGGTGAAGGCAATGGACATGACACAATACAGGGGCATGTTTCTGGAAGAAGCTCAGGAGCATTTGCAAAAACTTAATGAAGCCCTTCTCGATTTGGAAGGTTCGCCTGAAAACCGGGCAATTCTGGACGAGATTTTCAGGTCTGCACATACATTAAAGGGCATGTCTGCAACAATGGGGTTTAACCAGGTTGCAGAGCTTACCCACAACATGGAGAATGTTTTGCATAAACTCAGGAACGGCGAGCTGTGCTCTGCTTCCGGAATCGTAGACCTGCTTTTTAAATGTGTTGATTCCCTCGACAGTATGATTAATGACATAGCTGGAGGCGGAGAAGGCGATTTAGCTGTTGAAGACCTCCTGATCGAATTAAAAAACCTTAATGATCCGGAAAGTCAGGCCGGTAAGCCGTCTGGGAGCATGAGCCCTGAGACGGGGCTCTCACCGGGCGTTCCTGCAGGGAGCGCAGTCACTGGACAGAATATCGTAACATCAATAGACTTTAACGAATATGAAAAGAACCTGATTAAACAAGCTATTGATCAGGGGTTTCAATGTTATCACATTGTAGTTTCCATTGACCCGCGCTGTGTGATGAAGTCTGCCAGAGCCTTTATGATATTCAAGAATATGGAGGCTATTGGCGAAATAATAAAAAGTATACCGCCTGTCCAGGATATTGAGGAAGAAAAGTTTGACACGGGTTTTGAAATTATTCTGATATCCATAGAACCACAGGAAACCGTGAGAAAGGGGCTGGTTTGCATAACTGAGGTTATGGAGCCGGACATTACGGTCATTTCCCAGGTTTTCTCAACAGGCTCACCTGCCGGCCGGGCTGAAACCCAGGTTTTAAAATCACAGTCTCTGCAGCAGGACAAGTCATTGGACATTAACGATAAACGTGATTTGGGAGCAACTCGGGCCATTCCCGCAAAGGCGAAAGCCAGCCAGACTGTGCGGGTTGATACTACAAAGCTTGATAATTTGATTAATTTGGTTGGCGAGCTGGTAATAAACAAAACACGGATAGAGCAGATAGGGAAGGTGAATCAACTCCCGGACCTGGCTGAAACGCTTGAACAGATGGACAGAATAACCACTGATCTGCAGAATGTGGTTATGAAGGTCAGAATGGTGCCAATCGACACCGTATTCAGCCGTTTCCCCAGGATGGTAAGGGATTTGGCCAAAGAACTGGGCAAGGAAATAGAACTGATAATTGAAGGCAAAGAGACAGAACTGGATCGCACTGTTATAGATGAAGTTGGTGACCCTCTGGTACACCTGCTGAGGAACGCTGTTGACCATGGAATAGAGGAACCCGATTTGCGGGCTGCTGCCCAAAAGCCGGAACAGGGCCGGGTTCTGTTGTCAGCCCGCCATGAAGGCAATAATGTTGTTATTGAGGTGGAGGATGATGGCAAGGGACTTAATCCTGAAGCCCTTAAACAAAAAGCCATTGAAAAGGGTATTCTTGATGCTGAAGGTGCGGCTGAACTAAGCGATGCTGAAGCGGTCAGGCTTGTTTTGCGGCCTGGGTTTAGTACCGCCGAAAAAATAACCGACATCTCCGGACGCGGTGTGGGCATGGATGTTGTCAAAAACAAGATTGAGGCTTTGAGCGGCAGTATTAATATTGAGAGTAGTTCTGGGCGCGGGACCAGATTTAAAATCCAGCTGCCCCTTACACTGGCTATAATTCAGGCACTGCTGGTGTTGATTGAAGATGAGACTTATGCCATACCCCTGAGTTTTATAGCTGAGACTACCAGTGTCATGCCTGAACAGGTAAATAAAATACAGGACCAGGAGGTTATTCTCCTGAGAGGTGGGGTACTGCCCCTGATTAGGCTTAACGAAGTCCTGCAGGTACAGCCCACTGCTTTGCCCAAGGATGAGGAGATTAATATTGTTGTCGTCAAAAACGGTGAGAAAAGAGTAGGGCTTTTGGTCGACACCCTGATTGGGCAGCAGGAGATAGTGATTAAGCCCCTGGGTAAGCTATTGGGCAATATTTCTGTTGTGTCCGGGGCCACTATCCTTGGAAATGGGCAGGTGTCACTGATAATTGATGTGGCAGGGCTGTTTTAAAAGGGGGAACAGGTTATGGAAACTGGAATACAGGTAGTTGCCTGCACAGTTGAAGGCGAGGAATATGCAATCGAAATCAAGAGAGTTCAAGAGATAATCAGGGTACTTGAGACAACCAGAGTGCCTTATGCATCTCCATATATTTCCGGGGTAATTAATCTCAGGGGGATGGTTATTCCGGTAATGGATCTGCGGAAAAGGTTTGGTTTACCATCCAGGGCCCCTGGAGAAGCTGCCAGAATAATTGTCATCAACCGGAACAATGAAATGGTCGGTATTTTGGTGGACAGTGTTTCCGAGGTAATCTGGCTTCCCGCGCAGGCGGTGGAAACTCCTCCTTCCGGTGTAAGCGGCGCTAATACTGAGTTTTTTTCCGGAATCGGCAAGCTGGGCAGTCGGCTGCTGATAATGCTCAATCTGGAAAGAATTTTTGAAATCAATGATTCTGTTTCCTCAGGAAGGGGGGTACTTTGATGTCTCTATATGAGAACCTTAGTGAAATACAATTGGACGCTTTCAGGGAAATCGGCACCATTGGCGCCGGAAACGGCGCTACCGCTTTATCTCAGCTTATGGGGCGTAAAATAGGAATGTCTGTTCCGGCTATTAGTGTTCTGCCATTTTCCCAGATGCCTGATGCGGTAGGTGGCGCCGAAAAACTTGTCGCCGGAGTTTTCACGACTATTAGCGGACTGGCCCCCTGCAATATTCTGTTTATGTTTCCGGTTGATTGTGCCAAGACCTTGGCGGGTTACCTTATGGACAGAAAATACGGTCAGGATGAAGATCTGGATGAAGTTGGCATGTCTGCCCTTGCCGAGGTAGGTAATATTGTTTCCGGCGCATACTTAAATTCCCTGTCTAGCTTTACAAGCCTGGAATTTGTGCCTTCTGTGCCCGCCTTAGCGATTGATATGGCAGGCGCTATATTGAACACAGTGCTGGCCAGGATTGGTATTGCCGGAGATCATGCCCTCCTGATGGAAACGGTTTTCAGTGAAATTGAAGGAAAGGTTACCGGTCACTTCTTTTTGCTGCCTGAGGCCGATTCGCTGGAAAAAATTATGGAGGCGATAGGGGTGAAGGGCTAGTGGGAAACATAATCAAAATAGGAATGGCGGACCTTAATGTTGCAGTGTTCCCGGATATTTTACAGACTTGCGGCCTTGGCTCATGTGTGGGTATTTGCTTATGGGACCCGGTTAAAAAGGTTTCCGGTATGGCCCATATTATGCTGCCTTCCAGTTCTCTGGGGAAGACCGCCAATGATGCAAAATTCGCTGATACAGCTGTTCCTCTGCTGATTAACGAAATGCGAAAAAACGGTGCAAATGAGTCTCGCCTGGTTGCTAAGATTGCAGGCGGCGCCCAGATGTTTTCGTTCTACAGTTCCAATGACATCATGAAAATTGGCGAACGGAATGTTGAAGCGGTAAAGGCCGCATTACAGTCAGCCAGGATACACCTGCTTGCTGAAGATACAGGCGGAAGTTACGGCAGGACCATTGAATTTTTCTCTGAAAATGGCAAGCTGTATGTCAGGACTATAAATTTGGGGGAGAAGTTTATTTAAGGGGGACCTTAAGTGTTTTCGGGAAATAATAGGGTTTTTGGGTTGGCATTTATCGGAGTTTTTTTTGTGATACTGTTGATTGGATTACTATCTGGCGTAACCCTTAAAGCCGGTCTGGGCCGGGCCTTTATGGCAGGATTGTTGTTTTCAGTATTGCTCTGGGCCCTTTTCAAGGTAATCGGCAGGTATGCCTTGCCTATAGCAGACATAGCGGACAGTTCTTCTCCACAGAACGACTATGTGGGCGGGCAGCTGGATCTCACGGTTTCAGATTCGGAAGAACCTAAAGGTTTTTCCCCAATTACAGCAAAACAGATTGACCCTGATTTGGAGAGAGTTATCAACGACGACCCTGAGAGAGTGGCAGAAATAGTTAAGAAAATGGGTTATGATGGTTAAAACCCGGTAGGAGGTTTTTATGAACCCTTCAGTTGCTGCAAATGAGACAGGCCTGTTATGGGAGCGCTATAAAAATCATAATGATATTTCTGCCCGGGAGCAGTTGATTCTTTATTATGTAGGACTGGTTAAGTATGTGGCAGGCCGGATGGCAATTTCCCTTCCGCCGAGTGTACAGCAGGATGACCTGATAAGCTACGGGATATTTGGGCTGATCGATGCAATAGAAAAATTTGAGCCTGAACGCAACATTAAGTTTGAGACTTATGCCATAGCCCGGATTCGGGGATCTGTTTGGGATGGTTTAAGGTCTATGGATTGGGTTCCTTATTCAATACGGCAAAAGGCCAAAGAGCTTGAATATGCATATTCCCGACTAGAAGGCAAGCTTGGCAGGGCAGCAACAGATGAGGAAATTTGTGATACCCTTAGTATAAATAAACAGCAATTTGTTCAGCTGCTAATGGAAACCAGTTTTACTTCCTTTTTATCCCTTGACGAGATATGGAAATTCGACAGGGATGGAGGTAATTCGGTCAGGGTTATCGAAACTATTGAGGATGAGAACGCTGTTGATCCTGTTTCAATGGTTATGTTTGAAGAAAGAAAACTGGCTTTAACTGATGCTATTAATAAACTTCCTGAAAGGGAGAAGCTTGTTATTGCGCTATATTATTATGAGGGGCTGACACTAAAAGAAATTGGTAAAGTGCTTGGTGTCACCGAATCCAGAATATCACAGTTACATACTAAAGCTGTTCTGCGGCTTCGCGGCCGCTTAAGCAGGGTGAAAAAAAAGATCTTTGACTAAAACGGAGGAAACCATATGACTGACGATAGTTTAAAAAATCTGACCCAGCAGGATATGGAGAAGATTCTTGAAAAGGCCGAGGATGTAGCTAATGATGTACTGGAGAATGGTAATATGCACCTGCAATTTAAGCCTGATGGCGTGTACCTGACTGTTACCCCTCCCGGCAGCAGCGGTTCCGCAATAAATTCAGACCAGGTTCTTAGGGAACTGGAACTGCGTGCTGTCCGAAATATTGATAACAGAAAGGTTCAGCAAATAGTTAATGAAATGAAGGGCACTCCTGAATTAATTGCACCTCATCAGGGAGAACTGGCAGAAGACGGGTATATAGTTGTCGAAATCAGTAAGAACAAGATGGAGGCATACCTGACGGTTTACCCTCACCGGGGCAGGGGTAAACCGGTTACCAGAGAGGATATTCAAAAGGCTCTTAAGGATAACCATGTGGTTTACGGAGTAATGGAATATATAATTGATTCTGCTCTCCAATTCGGCCAGGTGGGGGAAGTCCTGACAGTTGCCGCAGGCTCTGAACCTGTTGATGGGGAAAGTGCCGTCATTGAGTATAAGATTAATCCTGCAAATCCTGGCAAACCGGAAGAGCTTATGGATGGCAGGGTGGATTTTTATAACCTGCACCTGATCCAGAATGTTGAACCAGGTGAAGTACTTGCTGTTAAAAAACCTGCCCAGCCTGGAACCCCAGGGCATACCGTTACTGGTGAAGAGCTGCCTCCCAAACCGGGGAAGGATGTTCAGCTAGCCATTGGGAAGAATGTGGAACTTACTGATGACAATAATACTGCTGTAGCTGCTGCTAAGGGTCATGTGGTAATAGCCGGAAATAAGATAAGTGTTTCCGGAATATACGAAATTAACGGTGATGTGGACTTTAATACCGGAAACGTTGAGTTTAGCGGCACCGTAGTTGTTAAAGGCAGCATCAGGGAAGGCTTTAAAGTTGTTGCTGACGGTGATGTCGAGGTAATGGGCAACATAAGTGACGGGATTGTTGAATGCACAGGCGCCCTTAAGGTGAAAAACGGCATAGTTGGCAGAAGCAAGTCCAGGATAAAGGCTGGAGGGAGCGTTTTTACCAGATTTATTGAAAACACGGTACTGGACTCGGGAATGGATGTAATAATCGGAGAAGCGATTATGCACAGCAGAGTTCACGCCCGGAAGTCTGTTGTGGTTGCAGGCAAAGGGGTAATAGTCGGCGGACTTATCAGAGCCGGTGAGGAAATAAACTGTAAAAACGTAGGCTCTCCCATGGCCACGGCAACGGAGCTGGAAACAGGGGTCAATCCTGACCTGCGGCGCAGGTATTCATTTCTTTTAAAAGAGAAGCAGGCTAAGGAAGTTGACCTTGACAAGGCAGAAAAGGCCGTTAAATTATTAAAGTACCTGGAGCAGACCCAGGGGACTCTTCCTGAAGATAAAAAAGCTATACTTGCCAGGGTTGCCAAAGTTCAGGGGGAGCTCATCCGGGAACTTGAAGAACTCAAAAACTGCCTTGTAGATATCGAAGCACAGATACAGCAGTCTGAACGGGGACGTATCAAGGTCCATGGCGTTATGCATCCGGGGGTTAAAGTTACTATTGGCTCGGCAACGATGCAGGCATATGATGACCTGCCGTTTGTGACCCTGACCAATGTTATGGGAGAGATAAAAATTAACCCATATAAATAGAGACAGGTGGTGGGAGAATATGACCCTGCGTCCGGTCGATATGCAGGTTCTTCTGCCGAAGGTTTCCGAAGTTAACCGCAACCAGCCTATCCAGAATCAGCAGGACCAGACACAGCAGCAGCAAATGGCTGCACAATTCCAGAAACAGATGGAGATACAGAAGCAAAAGGTTCACAATTCCGAGAAACCTGATGGCCAGAAAATCGAGCAAGATACTGAGGAAAAGGCTGCCAGTCACGATGGCGAAGGCAAAAAACGCCGCCAGGGCGGTCGGGAACAGGAAAAACAGGAAGAGTTAAAAGACCCTGACAGGGGCAAGCTTTTTGACATCAAGGTATAATTTTTGTTGTGTGAATTTGCATTAAGGGTGTGAGATTTTGGTTTACCTGTTCATATTTTTGGGAGTAATATTTATTGCCCTCGCTGTTTGGAGGGGGCGGGTTTGTGATGTTATTAGGCAGCAGGAAATTCAGGAATACAGACAATTAAAGGAAGATCTACGGCTGGCCAGGAGTGATGTGGAAATACTTTTGGACCAGTTGGAAAATGTCTCTGAAAAAGTTGTTACAGATATCTCAGCCGGTATTGAGGAAGCCGAGCTCCTCAAGGATTTGAATTCAGGTGAAGTCAGTGAGACAGATACAGGTGTTGCCCTTGAAGCAGATACAGGTGATGCCAATAAGGCGGATACAGGTGATGCCAATAAGGCAGATGAAGGTGAAGCTTTTGCGGCAAAGTCAAGGTCTCTTGGAGTGAATTCCGGACCTGCTTCTGTGATGACAAAAAAAATAAATAATACTATTATGTTTCCGCGGACTTCCGCATTACCTGCGGATGATACAGCCGATACTGCCAGACCGGGTCTTAATCAATTACCTGCAAAACACCAGATGGTTTATGCCATGGAACGGCTGGGTTACCCTGAGGACGAGATTGCCAGACAGATGAATATAGGAAAAGGTGAAGTAAGCCTGATTCTCCAGATAAAAAGAAAAGGTGAAGAATTAAATGCTTAGTATATTCAGGAAGGATTTCCTGCTTGGTATAGGACTGGGGTTTTTACTAAGTGCGCTTATAGTTAATTTCTCCGGTGCGGATAAATTAACCGACAGTGAGATTATGGAACGGGCAGCCCAGCTAGGCATGGTCCACGCTGAAAAAGAAACTGATAAAGAAACTGATAAAGTGCCGGGGATTCCGGTAAAAACCCCTGTTAATGATGCTGCAAAAGAACCTGTTAAAACCGAAGAGTCAAATCCGCCTGAAAACACAAAATTTGTGAAGTTTGTGATAAGGCCGGGAACCGGGTCGGAAGAGATTTCCCGAATGCTTGAAGAACAGGGCGTAGTTACAGACAGAAGTCAGTTTTACCAACTGGTAACCGATAAGGGCGCTCACCGCAGGTTCCGAACCGGAACCTTTGACCTGCCTTGTGATGGAGATATGGAGGAGATCCTGAAAATTTTAACAGGGAGGTAACAATTCTTTAGGCTGCTGACAAAGGGCACTGATTTTGAATATATCAAACTATATTTTAGACAGGGGCAGATATGTTCCTCTGGCGGGGCCCCCAATCCGTTACCGAAACCCCGGCCTTTTGGAAAGGCCGCCGTTTCGACGGTTTGGGGGGACCCCCGACGTCTCCGCCGGCTTCCACTCCCGCTTCGCGGGTCGTGGGCCGGACGGACGACATCCGCCTGCCGGAACACATCTACCCCTGTCTCAATAATATTTTTATAATACAAAACCAATACTTTTATCAGCAGTCTGAGGAAATTAAGGCTTCCTGTATAAAAATTTCCATTGATTGCAATAATATAGTTGCACTTGACTGAAATATGTGCTACAATATCAAACGGTGTAAAATACACACGTTTCCGGATTTTTGCAGTGGTGCCGGGTTAATACCGGCTCTGCAGAAGATGAAAGGAACGGAGGAAAAAACCAATAAGAGAGGAGGTGACTCCAATGGCTGTAATTTCCATGAAACAACTTCTGGAAGCCGGAGTTCACTTTGGACACCAGACACGCAGGTGGAACCCGAAAATGGCGGAGTACATTTTTACCGACCGGAACGGGATTTATATCATCGATCTGCAGCGTACTGTTAAGAAGGTTGACGAAGCCTATAATTTTGTCAGACAGTTAGCTTTAGAAGGCAAAAGCATCATGTTTGTGGGAACCAAGAAGCAGGCTCAGGAGGCTGTCAGAGAAGAAGCAACCCGTTGTGGGATGTTCTTCGTAAATCAGCGCTGGCTTGGGGGAACACTGACCAATTTCCAAACCATCAAAAGGCGGATTGACCGCCTTCATGAACTGGAAAAGATGGAGGCTGACGGGATCTTTACCGTACTTCCCAAAAAAGAAGTAGCTGTTTTACTGCATGAAAAAGAGAAACTGGAAAAGTTTCTTGGCGGTATTAAGGAAATGAAAAGACTTCCCAGCGCCCTGTTTATTATTGACCCGCGTAAAGAGCGCATCGCAGTGGCAGAAGCAAGAAAGCTTGGGATTCCTATTATTGCGATAGTTGATACTAACTGTGATCCCGATGAGATTGACTTAGTAATTCCCGGGAATGATGATGCAATCAGGGCAGTTAGGTTACTGACTTCCAAGATGGCAGATGCAGTTATTGAAGGGATTAATCTAAGTAAGGATAAACAAGCTGAAGCCGAGGCTGAAGCTGAAGCTCAGGCTGAAGTAATGGAAGCATAAAACAAATCAGGGTGACCAGGGTTTTTGAGGAGCCCTAGTCACCCTTATTTTTAAGGAGGATTAATTAAAATGGTTACTGCTGCAATGGTTAAAGAGTTGCGGGAACGCACCGGGGCAGGGATGATGGACTGTAAAAAAGCCTTGGCCGAAACTGGGGGCGACATGGAAAAGGCAATTGAATTCTTGCGTGAAAAAGGCCTTGCCGCTGCAGCCAAGAAATCAGGGCGTATTGCCGCTGAGGGGCTGGTTTCGGCAAAAGTGGCTTCCGGTAACAAAAAGGCTGTTCTTCTGGAAGTAAACTGTGAAACGGATTTTGTAGCCAAGACAGATGAATTCAAAGCATTTGTGGATGAAGTTGCTGATGTAATTTTACACAATAATCCGACAGATGTGGATGGACTTCTTCAAGTTAAGGCTGGCCAAAGTACTGTTAGTGAAATGCTTACCGAAAAGGTTGCCAAAATCGGAGAAAATATATCTATTCGCCGTTTCGCATCATTTGAGGCACCCGATGGTTTTGTAGAAGCATATATCCACGGTGTGGGACGTATTGGCGTCCTGGTCGAGCTTTCAGGTAATTCGGATAACCTCGGTGAAGTTGCCAAAGATGTGGCTATGCAGGTTGCTGCATCCAAACCTGATTATGCAACCCGTGACCAGGTTGCTGCAGATGTAATTGAAAAAGAAAAAGAGATTCTTAAAGTTCAGGCTATGAACGAAGGTAAATCGGAAAATATCGCTGAAAAGATTGTTATGGGCAGGATAGAGAAATTCTACAAGGAAAACTGCCTGGTAGAACAGCCTTTTATAAAAGATACTGATTTAAGTGTAAAGCAGATGCTTGAGCAAAAACAGGTTAAGGTAGCTCGTTTTATCCGTTTTGAAATGGGCGAAGGGCTTGAAAAGAGAGAAAACGATTTGGCGGCAGAGGTTGCTGCCATGCAGAAAAAATCCTAGCCTGGGAAAGCTTGAGCCTATCAAAAAAAGAGAACACTCTCGGTGTTCTCTTTTTTTAAAGGTGGCAACCTTTTAAAAAAAAAAATATTTCCCAAAAGGATTTTTTGCTGTTGTGTAGAACATTATTCAGAGAAATGGGAGGTAAACAACTACATGGATAAGCCCAAATATACAAGAGTGGTCCTGAAATTGAGCGGGGAAGCCTTAGCCGGTCAGAAAGGATTCGGAATAGATCCGGATACTGTCTTTTCAATAGCAGAGCAGATTAAGGACATTATCTCCCACAAAGTGCAGGTTACCATTGTTGTCGGAGGTGGCAATTTCTGGCGTGGTATTGCAGGCAGTACCAAGGGAATGGATAGGGCTACCGCAGATTACATGGGCATGATGGCAACTGTAATGAACTCACTGGCTTTGCAGGATGCCCTGGAAAAACTGGAGGTTGACACCAGAGTACTTACTGCCATAGAAATGCGTGAAGTTGCAGAACCGTATATTCGCCGTCGTGCCATCAGGCATCTTGAAAAGGGCCGGGTGGTAATTTTCGGTGCGGGAACCGGTAACCCCTATTTCTCTACTGATACAACTGCAGCCTTAAGGGCTGCCGAAATAGAGGCTGATGCTATCCTGATGGCGAAGCAGGTGGACGGGGTTTATGATTCTGATCCTGTCAAAAACCCAAATGCTAAAAGGTATGATAGACTGTCTTACATTGAAGTCCTTAACAAGGGACTTGGGGTTATGGATTCAACCGCAACCTCCTTGTGTATGGACAATATGATTCCTATTATAGTATTTAACCTCAATCAAAGCGGGAATATAAAACGTGTTGTGATGGGGGAAAATATTGGTACATTTGTCGGGGGTGAATTAAAGTGATTAAAGAGGTAGTCAGTGAAGCTGAAGAAAGGATGAAAAAAGCCATTGACGCATTACGCAAGGACCTTGCTTCTTTGAGAGCTGGGCGGGCTGCTCCGGCCCTGCTGGACAAAATAGTTGTCGATTACTACGGTGTTCCTACTCCCATCAACCAAATGGCAAATATCTCTGTTCCTGAGCCGCGGCTGCTGGTTATCCAGCCTTGGGACAAAAACGTCATCAGCGCTATTGAAAAGGCCATCCAAAAGTCTGACCTTGGGCTGACTCCCAATAATGACGGCTCAATTATCAGACTGGCAATTCCACAGCTAACTCAGGAAAGAAGGAATGAACTGGTCAAGATGGTTAAGAAAAAGGCTGAAGAGGCCAGGGTAGCTGTGCGGAATATTCGGAGAGACGCTAATGATAACCTGAAGTCTTTCGAAAAAGAAGGAGAAATTTCAGAAGACGACGGAAAGAGGGGACATGAAGAGGTTCAAAAGCTAACAGACAGCTGGGTAAAAGAAATTGACCAAGTACTTTCAAACAAAGAAAAAGAAATTATGGAGGTCTAATTATAACAGGATTGAGGGATATATATGGAGCTGCCTGATGTGATAGGTTTTGTGCTGGATGAGGCATTAGATGTGATTACCGGTTGCGGCTATGAAGTTGATGAAATAGTAGTTTTAAAACCACCGCGGAAATCAGCCGAACCTGTTGGAATAGCCCGAGTAGTGCGCCTTTCTCCAGATGAGAGAGGTGGACTACAGGTTATCATTACATATCAGGATTATGGAAAGGAGGTGTAATACATGGCCTATAAAATTACTGATGAATGTGTAGCTTGCGGTACATGCATGGATACATGCCCCAATGGCGCCATTTCCGAAGGTGATATTTATGTAATTAATGCTGATGAGTGCGTTGACTGCGGCGCTTGCGCTGAAGCTTGCCCCACAGGAGCAATTGTTGAAGGTTAGTCAGCTAAACCCCCTCAATTAAGAGGGGGTTTGTTTCATATTAACAAAAAGATGTAATAAAAATATAAAATAGTAGTAATTAATGGTATAATATATCTTAATAATTCCTGTAAAGCCGGGGAGGCTGCCAAATGGTGCGCGAATGGCTAAGCGTTTTGAGATTGGGCAAACATAAAAATAATTCCCCAGAAGTGGAGGATTTATATAAGTCACTTGATTCTGACAAAATGCCTGTACATATTGCCATCATTATGGATGGGAACGGGCGCTGGGCTACCCGGCGCGGGCTGCCAAGGGCATTGGGACACCGGGCCGGTGTCGAATCACTAAGAGAAATTGTGAAAACATGCTCGTCTCTTGGGGTGGGTTTTCTGACTGTATACGCCTTTTCTACGGAAAACTGGAAGAGACCGGCAGAGGAAGTTACTACTCTGATGGATCTTCTGGTAGAATATCTCAATAAGGAGCTTAAGGAACTGCATCATAACAATGTCAGGGTGAAAACCATCGGGAGAATTGATGAGCTTCCGGCTAAGGCACGGGATGCCTTGGAAGTGGCCGCAGCAGAAACCTCTCAGAATACCGGACTTACTCTGAACCTGGCCCTGAATTACGGAGGCCGGAATGAGATAACTGAAGCCGTGAAGCAGATAGGCAGAGATGCTTCAGCCGGGGTCTTAAACCCCGATGATATCGACGAGAACATAATTTCCAAATATCTTTACACTGCCGGTATGCCGGACCCTGACCTGTTGATCCGGCCTTCAGGAGAGCAGCGGATAAGCAACTTTCTGCTATGGCAGGCGGCTTATGCCGAATTTTGGTATTGTCCTGTCCTTTGGCCGGATTTCCGCAGAAAGCATTTACTGGAAGCTGTGATTGATTATCAAAACCGCCAGCGAAGGTTTGGCGGACTTCATCATAGTAAAAAATGAGGCCGGTGATCTTGATAACATGCTATTATACAGAGTTTTAAGCGCTGCAATTGGTATCCCCGTTGCTGTCTGCCTCGTATGGTATGGCGGCTTGCCTTTGTTATTGGCTGTTTTGATTCTTGCATTGCTGGGTATCCATGAAACAGGCTCTCTTCTTAAAAAAACCGGAATAAATGTCTGGATGCCAGGCGCTTTTTGGGGAGGACTTATATTTGTAATTAATGCCGGTTTTGAGAGTAAGGGTTTACTGGGTGTCACTCTGCTGCTGGTGATGTTGGCTGTATTTATTCGTCTTGTGTGGTTATATCCCCGGGTTAACATTACTGAACTGGCTGTGACGGTATTTGTTTCTTTATATGCCGGTTGGCAATTAACCCATATAATTGCCCTCAGAGAGCTGCCGGGCGGCTTCTATTTAGTGCTTCTGATGATGCTGACAACCTGGAGTACCGATACCTTTGCATATTTTACCGGCAGCGCGGTGGGCAAAACAAAGCTGGCCCCGGCACTGAGTCCCAATAAGACAATTGAAGGCTCAATAGGCGGTATTGCAGGAAGTGTGGCCACAGCTGCCGCTTTCTGGGCAGTCACTGCTCATTTTGCACTCATACATTATATCCTTATCGGACTCCTTGTTGGAGTTTTGGGCCAGGTTGGTGACCTGGTGGAATCAGCGCTGAAACGATTGGCCGGGCAAAAGGATTCCGGAAGAATAATTCCTGGCCACGGAGGCATTCTTGACAGGTTTGACAGTATGCTGATAACAGCGTCCGTTGTTTATTTTTATTTGAAAATCTTTATTTTTTCTTAAAGGTGGACTTACCTTGAAGGACTTTGCCAAAACTGTGATTATCATATTGCTGGGAACAGCAGTGGCCTACCTTTTGGGACTCTATGTCGCTCCCATACTGGCGCCATTTATTTTAGCCCTGTTCCTGACCTTTTTTATAGACCCTCTGATAGATTTCTTTCAGAACAGGCTGCGGTTCCCCAGAACAGCCGCTGTTAGCACGGCAATGCTGGTAGTATTTGGCGGCGCCGGTCTGGTGGTTACTGCCGTTATCACCAGGTTAATTGTTGAACTTGTTCATTTAACGGCATTTTTACCTGATTATATTCATAATATTAAATCAGTGATTTCATCTCTTCAGAGTAAGGCCGAGGCCTATTACCTGGCCTTACCGGGTGATGTTACGGAATTCATCAATGAGAAAGTAACTGGCGCTGATTACAGCCTGGATTCTATACTGGGCAGGGCCGAAAAAGTAACCGGTACCTTGCTCAATGCTCTGCTGAACCTGATTTCATCTGTCCCTACATTTATTTTGCTGATAATCATCAGTGGTATAGCCACATATTTTATGGCCAAAGATAAAGTTATTTTGATTGATTTTTGGCTGAGGGTGATACCGGAGCCATATGGCCGCAAGATTCTTGATGTGGTTAAGGATATTTTTTATGCTGTAATCAGTTATATCAGAGCAATTCTGGTGCTTGTTATGCTCACTTTTCTGCAGACCCTTATCGGCCTTCACCTGATTGGCGCACCATATGCCTTGATTATGGCGCTGGTTATCGGGTTTGCCGATATTATCCCGGTCTTGGGGCCGACCGCTATATATCTGCCTTGGATTATATGGGAGTTTATTACCGGGGATACGGTGTTTGCCATTAAACTCACTGTCCTTTATGCCCTTGTCATAATTGTAAGGCAGGTACTGGAGACCAAAATTGTTTCCAATTCTATTGGCCTGCACCCTTTGGCAACCCTTGTCAGCATGTATGTAGGCCTCCAGCTTATGGGACCTCTTGGGGTAATCGCCGGTCCTCTGTTTGTGATTGCACTGAAGGCCTGCGGTTCGGCCGGTTTGCTGCGTTGGAAAAGTTGAACGGGAATGTTTCCAGGAAACCGGAATCATTTTGGGTTTAACTTGACATTATAGTATAGTATCATATAGGAGAAGATATAATGAAAAACATCGTTGTACTTGGCAGCACCGGATCTATAGGGACCCAGACGCTTGAAGTATTAGACAGGTTTCCCGACAGTTTTCAGGTAATAGGGCTGGCTGCAGGCAGCAGTTTGCAAAAGCTGGCTGCACAGGTTAATAAGTATCGCCCCAAAATTGTGAGTGTTGGGACAGATGATGATATTCCGCGATTTAGAAGCCTAATTCCGTCAGATATTGAAATTGTTTCAGGCGTTCAGGGGATGTCAGAGATAGCCCGTATGGCAGGGACAGATGTCGTGGTGACATCAATTACGGGTACTCTGGGGCTGCTGCCGACTATAGAGGCAATCAATGCCGGAAAAGATATTGCCTTGGCCAATAAGGAGACTCTGGTTGCTGCCGGGGAAATTGTGATGAAATTGGCACAACAAAAAGGTGTCAGTATTTTACCGGTAGACAGTGAGCACTCGGCGATTTTTCAGTGTCTCAATGGTGAGGAGCGTTCCCGGGTTAGCAGGATTATTCTTACTGCTTCAGGCGGGCCTTTCCGGGACTGGTCTCCCAGCCGGCTGCGAAGTGTTACTGTTGCAGATGCCCTAAAACATCCCAACTGGTCCATGGGACGCAAGATTACTGTTGATTCGGCAACAATGATGAATAAGGGACTTGAGGTAATCGAGGCCAGGTGGCTTTTTGATGTGGAACTGCAGGACATAGATGTACTGATACATCCCCAGAGTATTGTCCATTCCATGGTTGAGTTTACCGATGGATCGGTGCTGGCCCAAATGGGCTTACCTGATATGAAGCTGCCGATACAATATGCACTCACATATCCCGAAAGGCCGGAATCCGGTTTTCCCAAGCTTGACCTGGCGGCAGTTGGGCAATTGTCTTTTACAGCGCCGCGTCCAGAGATATTTTCCTGTCTCGGTTTGGCATATGAGGCTGGGAGGCAGGGGGGGACAATGCCTGCAGTCTTGAATGCCGCCAATGAAAAGGCTGTAGAGATGTTTTTAAATGGGCAGATTGGTTTTTTAGATATCCCGTTATTGATTGAAAACGTTATGGCCAATCATACACCTGTGCAGAGTCCCGGACTGGATGACATTCTTAGGAGTGATATTTGGGCTCGCGAAGAAGCTCAGTCTGCAGCCGGTAAAATGATGCTCAAGACTAAATAAATGGTAATAATAAAAATAAGATTAGAGGGTGAAAAAAATGCCGGACTGGTTAATATATATTCCATATGCGATTCTGGTTTTTGGAGTGCTTGTACTGGTTCATGAAATGGGACATTTTACGGTGGCCAAACTTGTTGGGGTTCAGGTCTATGAATTCAGTATTGGGTTTGGACCACGGCTGGTTGGATTTCGGAAAGGGGAAACAGCTTATAACCTCCGGGCTGTCCCCTTAGGCGGGTTTGTGCGTATGGCTGGAATGGATCCTGAAGAGGACCGGCGGGAGTCAGGGGATACTGAGGGTGCCGGGGAAAACAACCAGGCTGACTCGGCTGCTGCTGTGGTGGCGGCTCCTGAAAAAAGTTTTGCCAACAAGACTGTTCTCCAGAGGATGGCCATAATTGCAGCCGGGCCGGTGATGAACTTTGTCCTGGCAGTGGTACTGTTTGCCATAATTATATGGGTTTCCGGGGTTCCGGTAAACAAAATAGACCAGGTTATTCCTGACAGGCCTGCCGCAGAGGTTGGCATAAAATCGGGAGATACTATTACCAGAATTGGTGATCAGAGGGTTGGTACATGGGAGGATATACTCCAGGTTATTCACGCCAGTCCGGAAAAACAGCTGCAGATTGAAGTTCAAAGGGATCAGGAGACAAAGGTATTTGAGGTGAAACCGGAAAAAGATCCGGAGACCCAGTGGGGCTTAATAGGAATTACCCCACAGACCAGGAAACCGGGGGTTTTTGAGTCATTAAAGCAGGGTTCTGTGAAGACATATGAAATGCTTAGTCTGACTTTTGTATTTATTGGTAAAATGATTTCCAAAGAAATGCCTGTTCAGTTGAGCGGACCGGTCAGAATCACTTATGAACTGGGCAAGGCGGCCGAGATGGGATTCATTTTTCTGGTGAATATTGCCGGGTTTTTAAGTCTGCAGATAGGGCTTTTTAACCTTCTGCCGATACCTGCTCTGGATGGGAGCAGGCTGGTATTCCTGGGCTGGGAAGGAATCAGAGGGACTCCGGTAGACCAAACAAAAGAAAACTTTATCCATATGGTAGGGTTAATGTTCCTGCTCTTTATAATGGTAGTTATTACTTATCAGGACATAGTCCAGATGCTTAGTTAGGAGGCAGAACCTTGCAGAGAAGGTCAACCAGGCAGATACTAATCGGAAACGTGCCTGTCGGAGGCGGCGCTCCTATTGTGGTCCAGTCAATGACCAATACGGATACCAGGGACGCCGGGGCGACAGTTAAGCAAATTACAGGGCTGGCTGAGGCCGGCTGTGAGTTAGTCAGGGTGGCAGTACCGGATGGTGCTGCTGCCGATGCATTGCAGGAAATTACCCGGCTGAGCCCTGTGCCGGTGATAGCCGATATACATTTTGACTACAAGCTTGCCCTGAAAGCGATTGCCCACGGAGTCAGCGGACTGCGGCTCAATCCCGGCAACATTGGCGGTCCTGCCCCTGTCCGGGAAGTTGTCAGCGCAGCAAGGGAACGCCGGATTCCTATTAGGATTGGAGTTAATGCGGGTTCATTGGACAAGTCCCTCCTCGAAAAATATAGTAAGGTAACCCCTGCTGGGCTTGTTGAAAGCGCTCTGCAGCATGTGAGACTTTTAGAGGAAAACAACTTTTTTGACATCAAAATTTCCCTAAAGGCTTTTGACATTCCCCTAATGGTTGAAGCATATCAAAGAATATCAGCAGAAGTGGACTACCCGTTACATATTGGAGTAACTGAAGCAGGAACTCCCTGGGCCGGGACCATCAGGTCGGCTGTGGGAATTGGAAGCCTGCTCAGCCAAGGGATTGGGGATACTCTAAGAGTTTCCCTGACAGGTGACCCCATAGAAGAGGCCAGGGTGGGTTTTGAGATACTGAAATCCCTTGAACTGCGGCAAAGGGGGCCTGTGATAGTATCATGCCCAACCTGTGGTCGAACGGAAATCAATTTGATTGAAATTGCCCAAGAGGTTGAGAAAAAGATACAGCACATTACAAAGCCATTGAAGGTGGCCATCATGGGATGTGTGGTCAATGGTCCCGGGGAAGCCAGGGATGCGGATATAGGGATTGCCGGGGGCCGGGGCGCAGGGCTGTTATTTAAAAAAGGACAGGTAATCAGGAAGATTCCAGAAGAACGTTTGGTTGAGGAACTGTTAAAAGAAATCGGTGAAATGTCCGGTGAATAAGGATTGAGAAATGAATTATTTTTTTTGGAATAAAATCTATCCAAAAAATGGAATAATACAGAGGGAGGTTCGTTGTTATGAAGATATCTGAGATTTTTGCTCCAACCCTCAGGGAAGTACCCGCTGAGGCGGAAGTAATCAGCCATATTCTAATGTTAAGGGCAGGCATGATTAGAAAAGCCGCTTCCGGAGTATATACATTTCTTCCTTTGGGTTACCGGGTCATGAAAAAGGTAATTCAGATTGTCAGGGAAGAAATGGACAAAAAGGGTGGGCAGGAACTGATGCTCCCCATAATTCAGCCGGCCGAACTCTGGATGGAATCCGGCAGGTGGCATGTTTACGGTGACGAGCTATTTAGGCTGAAAGACCGGCATGGCAGGGATTTTGCCCTGGGACCGACTCATGAGGAAATTATTACTGATCTGGTGAAGGGTGATGTCAGGAGTTACAAACAACTGCCACTGCTGCTCTACCAGATTCAAAACAAGTACCGGGACGAACGGAGGCCCCGATTTGGTCTGATGCGCGGCAGGGAATTTATCATGAAGGACCTTTATTCCTTTGACAGGGATCAAGAGGGCCTTGATGTAAGCTACCAAAAAATGTATGATGCCTATGCGAGGATTTTTACCCGCTGCGGCCTGCAGTTCAGGCCGGTCGAGGCAGACCCCGGGGCTATCGGAGGCAGCGGGGGCACTCATGAATTTATGGTTGTTGCCGACTCAGGGGAAGCAGCAATTGTATATTGTGACACCTGTAATTATGCTGCTAATGTGGAAAAGGCCGAGGCAGTTCCGGATTCCGGGAACATAGCTGAAGAAATGAAGGAAATGCAGGAGATAAGTACACCTGGGGCCAGGACTATTGATGAAGTTACCGGGTTTCTCAAGGTTAACTCGGAAAGCCTGGTGAAAACACTTATTTACCAGACTGAGGCAGAAACCATTGCGGCCATTGTCCGGGGTGACCGGGAAATTAATGAGATTAAGCTGCAGAACCTGCTGGGGTCACTGCATCTGGAAATGGCAGATGAGCGTACTGTGCGGGAAATTACCGGGGCTGCCCCGGGGTTTGCCGGTCCTGTGGGACTAAGTGAGATACGTATCATTGCCGACAGTGAAGTTATGCAGATGAGAAATACCATCACCGGGGCTAACAAGACAGATACACACATAATCAATGTTAATCCGGGCCGGGATTTTGTGCCTGAACGGATTGCCGACATCAGGCTGGTCAAGGCAGGGGAAAAGTGCCCCAGGTGTGAGGGCATTCTTCTGGAAGCCAGGGGCATAGAGGTTGGCCAGGTCTTTAAACTGGGAACCAAATACAGTGAAGCCATGGGAGCCAGGTATCTTGATGAAAACGGCAGGGAAAAACTGATGGTTATGGGTTGCTATGGCGTGGGGGTAAGCCGCACGGTGGCAGCATCTATAGAACAAAATCATGATCAGGACGGAATTATCTGGCCTATGCCTATTGCACCTTTTCATGCCGTGGTTGTACCAGTCAGCTTTAAAGACGAACAGCAGCTTAAACTGGCGCAGCAAATCTATAACTCCCTTAATGACAGTGGTGTGGAAGCAGTAATTGATGACAGGAACGAGCGGCCGGGGGTCAAGTTCAAGGATGCCGACCTGATCGGTTTCCCACTAAGGGTCATTGTGGGAACAAAGGCGGTTGAAGAGGGCACAGTTGAGATTAAACACCGCAGAACGGGAGATGTCCGCACTGTTGCGGTCACCAATGCAGTATCAGTTATCCGGAAGATTGTATCTGACGAACTTGCTGAATCAATGCCTTCGTCTTAGGGAAACGGCCTGTGGCATAGGCAGGCATATCTAACAGGTATACGAATAATTATTAAACAGTGCACTAACGGGGGGAGGGACTGTTGTGAAAGCAGCAGTTATAATTCCGGCATATAATGAAGAGCAGACAATAGGAAAAGTTATTGAAGCCGTGAAACAGGTGCCCTTTATTGCTGAAACCATAGTTATCAGTGACGGTTCCACAGATAAAACTGCAGAAATTGCCAGGATACTGGGTGTCAAAGTGGTTACCCTGGAGCATAACCTTGGCAAGGGTGGCGCCATGATGGTGGGGGTAAACAACACAGATGCTGATGTAGTGCTGTTTCTGGATGCTGATTTGATTGGTCTTCAGCCTATGCATGTAGTTGACCTGCTCCTGCCTGTTCTTGAGGGGCGGGCTGAAATGACAGTGGGAATATTTGATCACGGCCGATTGGCTACTGATCTGGCCCAGTTTATTGCGCCGTATTTATCAGGACAGCGTGCTGTTAAGAGTCAGTTGTTCCGCCAAATATCCAATCTGGAACTGACCAGGTACGGGGTAGAAGTAGCGATGACGAGATTTGCCAAAACGGCAGGAATTTCCGTAGCCGAAGTCGAATTAAGGGATATGACACATGTTATGAAAGAAGAAAAAATGGGGGTTGTCCGGGGATTTGTGGCCAGACTTAAAATGTACTGGGAAATTGCCAGGTGTGTTACACGGGGTTAATCAGACACCGAGGGGGGAAGGCCGTTGCCGGGTACTGATGAAATACAGGTTATCATCCGAATTATAATGGCAGGGGTATTGGGAGGATTGATCGGTCTTGAGCGTGAAAGCCTGAACAAATCGGCAGGTTTCCGGACACATATCCTGGTATGTGTTGGGTCTGCTCTGATTATGGTGGTATCACTGGATCTGTATGAATTGTACAAGGGAGCGACCAACATCGACCCAGGGAGGATAGCCGCACAGGTCGTCAGCGGCATTGGCTTTTTGGGCGCTGGGACGATTATGCGCGAAGGGGCTACCGTTAAGGGTCTGACTACTGCTGCCAGCCTGTGGGTTGTTGCCGGGGTAGGTCTTGCTCTTGGCGCCGGGTTCTATTTTCCCGCACTGGTAACAACAGGAGTTGTTTTTCTGACCCTCATTTATCTTGGCAAAGTTGAAAAACTTATTGCCGGGCTGGCACATGTTGTGGTATTTATGGTTACTGCTGAGAACAGGCCGGGGCAGTTGGGCCGGGTTGGCTCCTACCTCGGTGAACGCGGTATCCTTATTCTTAATTTACAGATGAAACAGCTGAGTGATGACAAGAAAGTATTGTTTGAAATTGATACCAAGCTGCCACCTAAAACCGACCTTAATGAAATAATGTATGAGCTCGGTGATATACCGGGTGTTTATCAGGTGGAACAGGGTGAATAGAAGGACCGGATTCAGGAGGGGAAATTGTTGTCAGTATTATCACCTGAGCCAAACAAGGAACGGCTGCCGGCCGTTCTACATTTTTGCAGTTACATAGAACACTTAAACATACCTGAAGACTTGAAGCAGGCTATGAATAAGGCTAAGGTCCTCAGGGTGGAAATAAAAAAGGCCGCCAGGTCATGGCAGATTTATCTGCAGTTGGACAGACTGGTGAAAAAGAGCCACCTTGACATCCTGGCCGGAGAAATAATCAGAGAGATACCGGAAGTTAAGGGAATCGGTTTTTCGCTGAGGTACTGCATACCGGATTTAGGCCCGGCAGATATGCTCAAAGAGTACTGGGATGAGATAGTTTATTACCTGGTTTACAAGCACCCGGTATTGTCAGGGGTGCTGGCACAGGTTACCAAAAAATATCATCAGCAGACCCTAAAGTTGTTTGTCAACAGCCAGGTCGGAGCAGAATTACTTGACCAGCGCAGGGTTCCCGGTTTGATCTCAGAACTGCTCAAAGACGAATTTGGCCTTGAGGTCAGAGTGAGTGTCCACGTTTTGGAGGAGGACCGGTGTGAACAGGAGGAGTGGGTTTCCCGTCAGGAGGCCGAATATGTAAAAGAACTTATCGCGCAAAATACGGGTAACTCCAAACCACGGCAGGAAGAGTCCGGCGGCATAAGCAATGGGCAGAAACCTGCCCGGACAGGTTTTCGCAGGAAAAAGTCCGGGGCGCCTGAACCGGGCGCTTTGCTGGGAAGGGTTATTAAGGATGACCCTGTACCCATTGAATTGATAACAGAAGAAGAAAAAAGCATTGTTATCCGGGGGGGAATTTCAAGTATTGATATTCGTCCGCTGAAGAGCGGCCGGACCCTGGTTAGTTTTGATGTAACCGACCTTACCGATAGCATCACAGTAAAGTATTTTGAAGATGAAAAGGATGCCGGCAGGGTTTCCGGCACATTAAAGAAGGGAGCCTGGGTCAAGGTAAGGGGCCCGCTTCAGCACGACAAATTTTCTCAGGAACTGACCATTATGGCCTGGGATATTAATCTGGCTCAATTTGAACCCCGGTCCGACCAGGCGCCGGAGAAGAGGGTGGAACTCCACCTGCATACCAAAATGAGCGCAATGGACGGGATCACCGGTATTGGTGAAGCTGTAGCCACGGCGGCAGCTTGGGGACATCCGGCTGTGGCCATAACGGACCATGGAGTTGTTCAGGCTTATCCTGATGCCTATGAAGCCGGGAAGAAGCATGGGATAAAGATAATCTACGGAATTGAAGGCTACCTGGTGAATGACGGTGAACCGATAGTGGTCAGGTCTCACCCGGGGAACCTGCAGGAAATAGAATTTGTGGTTTTTGACCTGGAGACAACAGGTCTTTCACCAAATGTAAATGAGATTATTGAAATAGGGGCGGTTAAGCTGAAAAACGGCCTGATTACCGACCGGTTTGCCCGGTTTATCAGGCCCCGGAACGGAATCCCAGTTGAAATTCAGCGGCTTACGGGGATTCTGCCGGAAATGGTTGCTGATGCCGGCGGAATAGATGTAGTTTTACCCGAGTTTATGGAGTTTGCCGGAGATGCGGTCTTAGTGGCCCATAATGCAGGGTTTGATACCGGGTTTTTGTCGGTCAACCTGGCACACCTGAATGGCGGCATCCTGACCAACCCGGTTCTGGATACCCTGGGTCTTGCCAGGGCGCTGGTTCCAAAACTAAAGAAACATAAATTAAAAAACCTGGCTGCCGAATTCGGTGTGCCCCTTGAGAACCACCACCGGGCAGTTGATGATGCCGAAGCCACAGCAGCTATTTTTCTCAGGCTGCTGGAACAGTTACAACCCCGGGAGATTAACCGGTTGGATGAAGTAAACCGGCTGGTCAAACATATTAACCTCGATAAACTACGGACAAACCATATCCTGATTCTGGTCAAAAATGAAACCGGACTGCGCAATCTTTACGAACTTGTGACTCTTTCCCATACTAAGCACTATTACAGACATCCGCGGATACCGCGCAGTGAGCTCATTAAGAGAAGGGAAGGGCTTTTGATCGGTTCCGCCTGTGAGGCCGGAGAACTTATCAGTTCTTATCTCGATGGGGCTGACAGGGTAAAACTTGAAAGAATAGCTTCTTTTTATGATTTTCTGGAGATACAGCCATCTGGAAATAATGAATTTTTAATTCGTCAGGGACGTGTTGGCGGGATTGAATTCCTGCAGGACATGAACAGGAATATTGTAGATATTGGTTCCAGGCTTGACAAGCCGGTTGTGGCCACCTGTGATGTCCATTTTCTTGACCCTGCCGACAGCCTGTACCGGAAGGTACTGATGGCCGGACAGGGATTTGAAGATGCTGATAACCAGGCTCCGTTATACTTTCGGACTACTGATGAGATGCTGGAGGAGTTTTCTTATCTGGAGGCAGAGACAGCCAGGGAAGTTGTGATTACAAATCCCCGGCAGATAGCGGACCTGATTGAAGAAATAAAACCGATGCCTGATGACTTTTTCCCGCCCAAGATCGACGGCGCCGAAGAACAAATAAAAGGGATGACCTGGGACAGGGTGAAGTCTATTTATGGGGAAACTCTTCCTGAAATAGTGCAGAAACGGGTGGAGAAAGAACTTAATTCCATTATTAATAATGGTTTTGCAGTATTATACCTGATTGCCCATAAGCTGGTTAAAAAATCCAATGCAGATGGTTATCTGGTAGGTTCCCGGGGTTCTGTGGGGTCATCTTTTGTAGCTACCATGACCGGCATTACCGAAGTGAATCCTCTCCCACCCCACTATATCTGCCCAGACTGCAGGCATAGCGAGTTTATTACAGACGGTTCCTATGGCAGCGGGGCCGACCTTCCGGATAAGAATTGCCCAGACTGTGGGACAAAATATAAAAAAGACGGATTTGACATTCCCTTTGAGGTATTCCTCGGTTTTGAAGGAGATAAAGTTCCTGATATAGACCTCAATTTCTCCGGTGAATACCAGCCGGTCGCTTTTAAATATACTGAAGAACTATTTGGCGAAGGCCATGCCTTCCGTGCCGGCACCATAGGTACCATTGCTGAAAAGACGGCCTACGGGTTTATTCGGAAGTACCTCGATGAACGGGGATTGACCAAGAGAAAGGCAGAGACTGACCGGCTGGTGACCGGGTGCAGCGGGGTCAAGAGGACTACAGGTCAGCACCCCGGGGGCATTATGGTTATTCCCCGGGATATGAATATTCACGATTTTACTCCCCTGCAGTACCCGGCAGATGATAAAAAATCAGGTGTGCTCACAACTCACTTTGATTATCATTCAATTTCCGGAAGGATAGTTAAGCTGGATATCCTGGGCCATGACGATCCCACAGTGATTAAGATGCTGGAAGACCTTACCGGGATAGATGCTAAAACTATTCCCCTCGATGAGCCTGAAACCATGAAGATATTTTCCGCAGTGGAGGTTCTGGGGGTTACCCCTGAGCAGATAGGATCAAATGTAGGCAGTTTTGCCATCCCTGAGTTTGGTACTAAGTTTGTCAGGCAGATGCTGGAGGATACTGAGCCCAAAACATTTTCCGAACTGGTCAGGATTTCCGGTTTTTCGCACGGAACAGATGTATGGCTTAACAATGCCCAGGACCTGATCAGGGAAGGTATCTGTAAATTATCTGAGGCCATTTCCGCCCGGGATGATATTATGATTTACCTTATTCACCGGGGGTTAGAACCCAGGCGGGCGTTTAAAATTATGGAAGCGGTGCGGAAGGGCAAGGGTGTTAAGCCCGAAGATGAAGAGTATATGCGGGAATTTGATGTCCCCGAGTGGTACATAGAATCCTGTAAAAAAATCAAGTACATGTTCCCCAAGGCCCATGCTGTGGCCTATGTGATGATGGCCTACCGGATTGCGTATTTTAAGGTTCATTACCAGGAAGCATTTTATGCAACTTATTTCACTGTCAGGGCAGATGAGTTTGACGCTGATATCGTGGTCCAGGGCCCTTCTGGCATCAGACAGGAAATTCACGAGATAGAAGCTAAGGGAAATGATGCCAGTACTAAGGAAAAGAACATGCTGACAATACTGGAAGTGGCCCTGGAGATGTATGAACGCGGTATTAAGATGCTGCGGGTCAGCCTCGGGGAGTCCCAAGCCGCCAGGTTCCTGATAACGGATGAAGGAATCCTGCCGCCTTTTGCTGCCCTGCAGGGTTTGGGTGAAACTGCAGCCCGGAATATTGTCAAAGCGCGCGGTGACAAACCCTTTACATCAGTAGAGGATCTGCGGGTCAGGTCCAAGCTTAGTAAGACGGTAGTAGAAATAATGCAAAACCATGGCTGTCTTAAGGAACTGCCGGAAACTGACCAAATGGCGCTGTTCTGAGAATTGGGATTTCTTACTGTCAGGCAGCACCCTGGTTTGGAGGCGAAAAAAATGAATGACGACAAAAAAACCAGAGCACAGCTTTTAGAGGAACTTGCATTAATGCGCAGAGTTATAGAACAGTCTCAGAGGGAACTGCAGCTGGCCAATACTATCCAGGCCAGCCTGTTTCCCATCAGGCTGCCTCAGGTTAGGGGGGCAACCCTTGCTGCTACTGCCGTTTCGGCAAACGAGGTGGGAGGTGACTATTGTGACCTCCTTATCAATAAAAACAACAGGCTGGTCATAACCATTGGGGATGTTATGGGAAAGGGCGTCCCAGCAGCGCTCCTTGTGGCTATGACTTATGCCTTTGTCAGAAATTATGCTTTTGATATTGATTCTCCCGCCCAAATCGCCAACACGTTAAACCGCAGCCTTTTTCCCCAGCTTGATTTTGCACAGCAGTTTTTAACTTTCTTTTATTGTACATATAACCCCGAGAACAGAGAACTTATCTATTCGAATGCAGGTCATAACCCTCCTCTGTTGTACCGGGCAGCCACAAAAGATTGTGAGGCGCTGCCGGTAAGGGATTTCTTTATCGGAGGCCGGCTGGATGCTGAGTACAGAGAAGGCAGGACTGTGCTTAATCCGGGAGACATTGTACTGTTTTATACAGACGGGATCAAAGAAGGAAAAAATAAACAAAAAGAACAGTTCGGCCTGGAAAGGATAATAAACCTGTTGCAAGAGAACCACATTTATGATCCTGCCAGCATCCAGGAGATGATTTCGTGTGCCTTTGTGGAATTCCTCGGGGAAGAACCTCAGAGTGATGATGTTACAATGATTGTCATTAAGATTGAACGACAAATACTAAACATTTGAACAATATTTCCGATATATTTCCGATATATAGAAGGGAATTTTCGTTTTATAGAAATAATTAATGAAGGTGGTTGTGTGAAAACAGTGGCCGACAATATCGAAAAGATAAGGTGCTATCTGGATAAATCGTGGGTTCTGGGCACACTCCGGATGAGTTATGTCTGTATCTGCGAAAACAATCAAATCAGGAGTATCGGTAAAGAGGCGATACCGGACCCAATATCGAAATATCTTAATGATTGCTTTCTGAGTGATCCCGAAATAGACACGGGTCATAAAGAAATTATAGTGGATGTTGAAACTGCCAGGGTCTTTGATATATACTTCATTCGTATCAATAACAGCACCTGTTTGGTTACTGTTTTTGACCTGACTGAAGTTTTAAAAGCGGAAAGAGTTCGTGAGGAACGTGAGACCCAAATATACCGGGATGTTATCCGGGCAGTTACTCAGGGCAAGCTTTTGCTCACCAGGTCTAATGAGATTGGGCAATACCTGGATGAGACTACGTTTCACAGTGGGATGGAAATATCGCGGCCCCATGATGTATCCAAGGTACGTCATTTGGTCAGGAAGGCGCTGGAGGGTCTGCCAATGTCCAGGCAGCGTAAGGATAGGATGGTCCTCTGTGTATCAGAGGCTGCCACTAATGTAATCAAACACGTAGGAGAGGGAGAAGTCAGGATATATATTGGAAGCAGCAGTATTAGAACTGTTATCAGTGATAATGGGCCCGGTATAGATGTTTCCCGGCTTCCGCAGTTGACGTTGATGAAAGGCTTTTCAACGAAGATTTCCCTTGGCTGTGGGTTTAATATAATGCTTGATTTCCTAGACCACTTAATCATGTCAACAAGCAAGGGTACAACCCTGGTAATGGAAATGAACTGCTCTGCAGATGATGAAACAGGATACCAGGAATGTCAACATTCTAAGGGGGCAGGCTTTGCCAGGGCACAGCTTGGATGACTGACACAAAAACATTTGGGGGGTTGAAATATGTTAGAAGTAAAAACATCAAAGGAAAGCGGCCAAACCGTCATTGATCTGGTCGGTGAAATGGATATTGCCACTGTGGACCAATTTAAGATGGCTGTAGAGGAAGTCCGTGACGGAGTAACAGGTATGGTATTTAATTTGGCTGAGCTTAGTTTTGTTGATTCAACCGGTGTTGGCGGCCTGTTAAATGTGATCAAAAGCCTAAAGTATGATGATATGGATGTAAAAGTAATCAATGTTACAGCTGAAGTATATGAGGTTTTTGACCTCCTTGGCCTCCCAATGCTTTTGGGAAATGATGTTTTTTTAAGGGCTGAATAATCGCCAGATTCTTTACTTGCCAATAATTTTCAGGTATGATATACTATTCATGTCTGATTTAGGCAATTTATTAACCCAAAGTTATTCTGAGGGAGTGGGGCAACCCACTCTTTCATATTACTCTGGACAGATTGAAGAGTATAAGCCGAATATTTAGTTGGTACAATACGTATATCAAATGGTCGAAATATGGATAACTTCTTGTCGAGGAGTGAAGACCTATGAGTAAACAGCGCGTTGAAGATATTGTTTTGGAATTATCCGGACCGGTTGCCGATTCTATCGGTCTTGAACTTGTGGATGTGGAGTATGTGAAGGAAGGGGCTAGCTGGTTTCTCAGGATTTATATAGATAAACCCGAAGGTATAACCCATGATGACTGCAAGGCTGTTTCACAGCAACTGGGGGAACTTCTTGACAAAAAGGATCCTATTCCTCAGTCCTACGTCCTTGAGGTATCATCTCCCGGCGTTGAAAGGCCGTTAAAAAAACCGGCGGACTTTGTGAGGTTCAAGGGACACATGATATGTGCCACGACTTTTGCGCCTGTTGACGGTCAAAAGGAGTTTGTAGGCCGGTTGGAAGGTCTTGAGGACGGCAGTATTCTGATAAGGATTGACAACAGGCAGGTAACACTGCCCAGGGAATCAGTGGCTAAGGTTAGGCTTGAGGCCGGCTTATAACATGTAGTCTATTGGTGGATATTACTTGCGGCAACGGTGGCAGGCTGCTGACAATTGAAAATTGAGGGGGTTTGTTTAAAAAAAATGAATACTGAGTTTATGGAGGCCTTAGCGGAACTTGAAAAAGAAAAAGGCATCAGTATGGATGTGCTCCTGGAGGCGCTTGAAGCCGCCTTGATTTCTGCTTATAAGAGGAACTTTGGTTCCCTGCAGAATGTCTCAGTGGATATTAACCGGGAGACTGGGGCAATCAAGGTTTATGCCAGGAAAACGGTTGTAGAGGAAGTTGAAGATGATAGAACCGAAATATCCATTGGGGAGGCAAGACAAAAAGACCCCAGGTATGAACTGGAAGATATTGTGGAAGTTGAGGTCACTCCAAGAGACTTCGGCCGTATAGCAGCCCAGACTGCCAAACAGGTAGTTGTACAAAGGATCCGGGAAGCTGAAAGGGGAATTATTTTTGAGGAATTCTCCAGCCGGGAAGGTGATATTGTTACCGGTATTGTACAGCGTCAGGACCAGAAGAATGTCTATATAGACCTTGGAAAAACGGAAGCTACACTTGGCCCGTCCGAGCAGATTCCCGGAGAAGAGTACCGGTATGGCGATCGGATTAAAACCTATATTGTTGAAGTCAAGAAGACAACAAAAGGGCCACAGATTATGGTTTCCAGAACCCATCCGGGATTGCTGAAAAGACTCTTTGAGCTTGAAGTCCCAGAAATACATGATGGTATTGTTGAGCTGAAATCAGTTGCCCGGGAAGCCGGCGCCCGCTCAAAAATTGCGGTTTTTTCAAGGGATGAAAACGTTGACCCTGTTGGAGCCTGTGTTGGGCCTAAGGGAATGAGGGTTCAGACTATTGTCAGTGAACTTAAAGGTGAGAAAATTGATATCGTCAAATGGAATCAGGATCAGTCCAAGTATGTTGCTAATTCTCTCAGTCCGGCTAAAGTGGTTGATGTACGAATTTTTGAGGAAGATAAAGTTGCCAGGGTGGTAGTACCGGATTATCAGCTTTCCCTTGCAATAGGCAAAGAGGGTCAAAATGCCAGGCTGGCTGCCAAACTGACAGGCTGGAAAATAGACATCAAAAATGAAACTCAGATGGAAGAACTTATGCAGTCTGAGGAATATTTTGATGAGCAGGATGATGAATACATAGAGGATGAGGAATGGGTTGAGGGTGATTATTCCGATGCCGGAGAAGATGGGGACTGGGATGAGTCCGCGGAATACTCTGAGGAATACGAAGAAGAGTACGACGATGAAGATGCGGAATACTCTGAGGATTATTATGAAGAATACGATGAAGGACACGCTGCTGACAATGATCCAGGGCAGGACAGTCCACAGGACAGTAATGAAGATGAAGCCGGCTATGATGACGATACAGTAAATGACGACTTGGAAGACAGTACTGAAGGCAGTGGCGGAGAGTATGAGGCCAATGGCATCGGTGAGAACGATTACGAGGATAATGCTGAATCCGAAGAATATGATTCAGGAGACGAACCGGAAACAGAAAACGCCAGTATGGGCGATGAGGCTGAAGAGTATGGCATCAGACCTGAAGGGGATAGTCCTGAGGGAGCGCCCGATAAAGACGACAAAAAGAAGAAGAAGACCAAGAAAAAGGCCAAACCACAGCAGCAGCCCAGAGGTAAGCGTAAGAAACTGTCTCTGGAGGAACTTAGTGAGTATCTGGACGAACTGGAAGACGAGAGCGAAAAATAAACCTTTTAGATAAATCGGAGGTTGCATGGTGAAGAAAAAGAAGATTCCCATGAGGATGTGTCTCGGTTGCCAGGAAATGAGGCCCAAAAAGGAGTTAATCAGGGTTGTAAGAACCCCTGATGACCTTATTGAAATAGATGCCGGAGGTAAGCGTTCCGGGCGTGGGGCTTATATCTGTCCCACAGAAGGATGCCTGCATAAGGCGGTTAAGGGAAAACGACTGGAAAAGGCCTTTGGCCGGGCAGTACCGCCGGAAGTAGTCGAAATACTAAAAGAACGGCTGGTGAACTCCCGTGCATAAAGGATATGACCTTCTTGGGCTGGCCCAGCGGGCCGGCAAGGCTCAGTCAGGAGAAACTGCGGCTGAGGCCATGATTAAAAAAGATAAAGCCAGACTGGTGATTGTGGCTAAGGATGCATCGGAAAAGACAAAACGAAATTTTACTACAATGGCAAGTTCTCGTAAAATTAAATGGATCGAGGCTGGTGAGAAACTGCTCCTTGGTACAGCTTTGGGCAGATCTCCCAGGTCAGTGGTGGTTATTACCGATGATAATTTTGCCAGCAGATTGCATCAACTCTTCGGAGGGGAAGAGTAGGATTTCTAACCCGGTTAGAAATTCAAATAAACGGGGGTGAAAGGATGGGTAAAGTCCGTGTATATGAATTAGCAAAAGACCTTCATCTTGAAAGTAAAGAATTATTACGGAGACTTACCGGTATTGGAATAGATGTTAAGAATCATATGAGTACACTTGAAGATGAAGAAGTGGGTAAAGCCCGAAATCTGATGGGACAGGAAAAGAAAGTAACTGACTCACGTCCGGAAGGCAGGCCACAGGGCACGCATCCGGAAGGCAAGCCACAGGGCACACGTCCGGAAGGCAGGCCACAGGGCACGCATCCGGAAGGCAAGCCACAGGGCACACGTCCGGAAGGCAGGCCACAGGGCAC
>NZ_JAHHUL010000021.1 GCF_019008365.1 Phosphitispora fastidiosa
ACCGGTATGAAATCTGACATCACAGGTCTGAAATCCGAAGTCTCCGAAATGAAGTCTGATATCACCGGTATGAAATCAACTCTCAATGAGCATACCGGGCTTCTCACAGCATTGGAACACCGGACAGAGGAAAACACCGCCCAACTGGCCTCAATTTCTGAAATAACTAATTATAATAAGGGCTGTGTTACCCGCATTCAAAATGACGTTAGTTACATGAAGGATGAACTGGGCAAGCATAATGCCCTTTTGGAAGTCCTGTCAGCCCGTTCTCTGAAACACGAAGCAGATGTCATCCACATTGAGAAACTCTTCAAATTATCCAACATGTAATTCCGAAAGCAAAAACTTTAGCATAAATGAGGAGTGGCATATCATGTCCCTTTTTGAGGAATATATCTGCCACTCCTTTGCTTTTGTGAAATTAATTTACCACAAGTGTTATCTTATTTATAAACAATTTCTACACGGTATCCACCCGGAATTACCGGTGATGATTCATGTCCTGCACCGCCGTAAAACCACAGACGCGCCTTATGTGTTCCTTTGGTGAAGGTTACTTTGTAGAAATCCAAGCCTAAAGCCGGTGGCTGATTATATGACCATCCCCGAATTGACATTTCCCTTTCATAAAAGTCCCACACGGATTCTGCCGAGATATCATTACTTCTACCTGATACTACCACTTTACCCCCATCCACAAACTCTGTCGGCAGCCATGGTTCTCCTGCCCATATACTGGCATTCATAGGAGTTGACCAAAACACTCCGTCTAACAACGGAATATCGTCAGGTACGGATGAAACAAGACCAAAACCATGGCCCTGGTCGTGGCACGCTGCACATTGTAAGCTGCCTGTACTAACAGCATTTGTTACAGATGAATTAGAACTATCGTGACAGGTACTGCAGTTTAACCCCAGGACAGGTCTGTTTGCAATGTGGTCAGCAGTCAGTGTTGTGGAATGACAGTTTCTACATGCCGCATCAAGGCTGTTTGTATGGACGGTTTCATGGTCGGCATTTCCTTCATGACAGGCATTACAGGTGAGATTATTATCTGTAATAGCCTGTTGAACAAGGGGGTCACTGCTGCTATGGCAGGTATTACAGGTGAGATTCCTGGGTCAAATGCTCTGCACTTATGTTAGATATATGGCACTCCATGACAGGTCTGACAGCTGTGAGCTGTTCCGCTTCCTTCCCTGTAGATGTTATGTTCCTTGGTTAATTCAGACATGTGGCAGTCTGAACAGTCACTTCCCAATGCAGTGAAATTGTGCAGGACTTCATTGGAATTATGAATATTACCGGAGTTATGACAATTTGCACATGGGGTATTCCCCACAGGAGGCGGCCAATTAGTCGTATGGGCCGAGTGGCATTCGCCGCAATCAGAGCCATGGCAGCTACTGCAGTCTTGTACTACGACGTGTCTCTGTTCTATGGCCGCAGCGCCTTCATGACATGAAAGGCAGTTACTGTAATCAACAGCCATCTCAAAATAATTAACACCAAATTGCCATGATTCCTGCTGACTGTTTCCTGAGATATCAAATACATTAACTACTACGGAATGTAATCCATTACTTAAATCACTACCGGGAACAGCATATATTGTACCGGAAACGTTCGACCCGACAATGTCAGGTATAAAACTTGTATTCAACAAAACCCTGTCAACACTAACAGTAGCCCTCTTCAAGTCTATACCCAGGGAGTCTGCAACCCTGACAGAGATAACCGGCCTTGCTGCCGTTGTCCCCATCATCGGCGGCGGCAAAAGGTCACTTATCACCGGCGGTCCCGAATCCCGGAATATGAAAATCTATCACAGGAAATGCAGCAAACACTTGTTCGCTAAAGTTATCAGTGGTAAAATAGAATTGCAGTAAAATCAGTAAATTAAAAAACCGGGCGGACCCGGTCTTTCAAAAGGAGGCAGAATTATGTCTTTACCACATATTGATTACGAAAAGTTTATGGCAGGGACTGCTACCCAGGTTAAAATCAACCGCTTTAAAAATACTGCAAAAGATGAGGGCAAACCCCTTGAGCTTTGGGGCCTGATACTAGGCCGGCCTTTCGGCAACCTTATGGCTGCAATTGAAGACAGGCGGCATGATGAAATTGAGGCATATGTTTTTCAGGTTTCGGCAGTTCTGGCCGAAATATACGGCCAAGTCCATGAATCAAGGAAAACAGGAAGATAGCCTTAAAAAGTCTTTCTTCACATCAACAAATTTCACTTAATCCCCAAAACAACCTGCTGATTAAGGAATATCTTCCTCATCAACAATCAGTACAATATCTGCCACGCCATTTCGCTCGCCATCGGTGGCTTCAATGACAAATACATTGTCACCTTCATTGAGGTTTTTTATATCCTCAACATAAACAGGATCACTATCCGTCATATCGTAGACATAGCTTTCTGCATCCAGTTCAAACCAAGCCGCATCACCCACTTCGAATGCATTATACGATGTATCAACATCTGTAACTTCACCATATACATCGTAAGTAACAGTTGGATCCGTTGCGACACCCAGCACTATTTTTGCGCCGTCCATGGAATACTCGAAAAGTTGATTAGCAACAGGGTTTCCGCTGCTGACTTCGTAAAGTTCAACAGTACCACGGATATCGGCAGTGACCCATATATCTCCGTCATAAAAATAACTATCAATAACCATTAGTTTTTCTGATTGAGGACTGCAACTTTTCAGAATTACATCAATCATCCTACTGCGCAAGGGATTATCGCTGAAAACGCACTGTACAATGTCACCCTCTGCCAGACCGTTAATATCTGCATATACCGGGTTATCACCGGTCATATCATAGACATAAGTCTCCTCATCAATTCCACGCAAGATATAGTCATTAAGTATAATAGAAGAATTAATGAAGTCAATGTCTGTTATTTCAGCCTCAATATAACCTGTTACAGGTTCTAACAAGCTAATTTTACTGTCAATCAAATCATACCTGTAAACTGTATCTGCCGCCGGATCTGCAACGGGAGATGTTCCATACACCTCATATGAGGAGACTTCGCCCCGAATATCCACAGAGACCCAGGTATCCCCATCATTATAATAGGTGTCAATAACCATGACTTTTTCCGGTCCGGCACTGTAACTTCTCACAATTACATCAATTATCCCGGTGCGCCAGGGACTGTCGCTGAGAACATATTGTATCCCGTCGCCTACTGCGAGTCTGCCGATATCTTTATAAACCGGATCATAACCGGTCATGTCATAAACATAAGTGTTCTCATCAATTCCATACCAGGAGCTGTCGTTTAATTCAACAGCAGAATTAAAGTAATCTATATCTGTTATTCTAGCATCTATATAACCTGTTACCGGTTCGATGAAGCTTATTTTGCCCCCAATCAGATTATATTTGTAGACTGCCTCTTCTGTCGGATTTCCGACAGGCGAATATGCATAAACTTCAAAATTGTAACCTTCACCCCGAATATCCACATCAACCCAGGTATGACCATCATAGATATAGGTGTCAATTACAATAGCTTTTTCTGTTTCATGCCTTATCTCCGACCTGTACCATTTGCCTTCCTGTTTCACAAAAATTATATGGATGCCTTCTACCTGCCCTGTAATGGGGAACCACAGGGTACTGCCTCCCTCGTCTTCGTCAGGCAGTATTTCGTAAATTGCGCCATCTGGACTAAACTGGTACATTGTTTCAAAATCAGACAGGTCAATTTCTCCAAGGATGTATTCAACATAGGTTATGCCATCTGATTCAGCCATATATCCTGTTGCCATTGCTTCTGCGTCTTTCGTGCCAATTCTTGTCAGACTGGCTTTATACACCTGGCTGTTCTTATCGGTGACAGTATAAACATACTCACCCGGCGCTTCCTGTATGTCAAGCCATAAACCAGGTTCAGCATCCGGAACCAGTTCTGTCGCTGCTCCTCCATCCTTCACTACCGTTACACCGGTAATATTTCCGGCTTCAAGGCTTATTTCAGTTCCCTCATAGGTTAGCCGGTATTCTTCATATACTGTTCCTTCATCTACTCTAATTTCCCCACTGGAAGAAAATGCTCCGTTCAAGAACTCCGGGTCTGAGGGCGGCGGTGTTGAACCACCACCTCCACCACCTCCACCGCCGCCGCCGGCGGGAGGCGAGGTTCCGACATCTGTCTCCATAACCACATCATCTGAATTCACATTCGCTGTTTCAACAACCCCGTCACCGGTAACTGATGCACCTGCATTAATCTCCAGTACTTTGACCACTGCATCTTCAGAAACTTCCAGTACGGAACCGCTGCCGGCTTCAGTGATGCAGAATTTTGCAACAGAACCACTTAACAGATTAATCCTGGCTCCGGGGGAGTTTATGTCCACATTGTCAAAATTGCCTATCAACTCCACAGCAGCCCCTTCAGGAATTTCTATGGCCAAATCCCCAAACCCGTCTCCTGCCAGGTCTGCCTCTTCCACTACAGCCCCAGAAGCAAGCCACAGTGAATTAACTACAGCATTATCTTTGGCTACTATCCTGACCCTGCCGCTTTTTTTATCAACAAATACACTATACAGCTCCGAATCCCCTATGATATACACACTATTTTCCCCGCCGCCGCAAATCAGGGTTCTCCCATAAACAGTAACATTATCCAAAACAACACTGCCACTGCATATTCCGGCAGTTAAATAAATATCCCCTTTAACAATCGTGTTATACAGTTCAACATTTGTACTTGTGATGGTAACATTCCCGTCTATGACGTCACAAGTAAATTTTCCTGCTTCATTGTAAAGACATCCAACAGCCCTGTTTAATAAAGTTATCGTTTCGGCCCGCGTTATACCCCGTCGGGGGTGAAAACTCTTATCCTCATACCCCTTCATATACCCGTTTTCGACAGCTGCGGCAACGGCTCCCCTACTCCACGGTGATATATCAGTTTCATCGATAAATTCTTTAATAAGTTCTGACTCCCGGGAGTTGTCTAAAACCAATAGTTTACTAAGAACCATGGCAGCCTCCTCCCGGTTGATGTAGTTATTGGGCCGCATCGTACCATCCTCGTATCCGGTGATGTATCCTGCAGCCTTTGCCTTGCCAATTTCCGCAGCAAACCAATCGCTCGGAGAGACATCGGAATAGCTGAATTCTTCCTCAGTTATGAATCCCATTACCTTATTGACAAGAGCAATAAATTCAGCTCGGGTAATATTTCGGTCCGGCCTAAAAGTATCGTCTGGATAGCCGGCAGTCAAATTTCGGTCTGTCCAATGGATAATTTGTTCTTCAGCCCAGTGTCCCTGAATGTCGGAAGGTGCTGCCAAAATGACATCGACAAACATGCAGGTTATCATAACTGCCAGAACAAGTCCAATAATAAGGGTTTTCCTTTTCATTTAGTTTCCTCCTTACCAATTTAGTACTAATCCGCAACATCTTTATCATTCCATTCCCTACAAATAATTGTAATTTTACCAATAATTATATCTCATTATCATTGCACAATTTGTCTAAATAACAGAATTATCCCCCGAAACATTTCGACATTTTTTGCTCCAGAAAAATAAAAAAAGCTCCATAGAAATTCCCTGAAGCTTTGCTTGAAAAAACGGCTTATTATCTTACCTTTCTGCTAGCGGACTTTTATTACCGGGAAGCGTTCCGGAAGACTGATCCCGGCCTTTAATGCCAGGGCAGCAGCCTTTTCCCCGGCCTGCCGGAGTACCTCTTTCTCATTTACAGTCATTATTCTTCTGTTTCGCATCAGCCACCTGCCGTCACACATACTGGACTCTACATTTGCCGACTGCACAGCATACACAAGGTTTGCGACAGGATCATGAACAGGCAGGCTTCCTGCCGCTGCCGGGTTGATTATAATAAGGTCAGCCTTTTTACCTGGTTCCAGTGACCCTATTTCATCCTCCCACTGCAGGCACTTGGCTCCATTTACAGTCGCCATCTCCAAAATGCGTTCTGCCGGCAGAGTTTCCGGGTTCAGGGTCCTTCCCTTATGTATTAGTGAAGCAAGGTACATATCACTGATGATATCCATCCGGTTATTACAGGGCGCTCCATCAGTGCCTATGGAGATACAAATGCCTTTATCCAGCATTTCCGGTATCCGGGCAAAACCCAGTACCTTCATGCCGGCCGCCGGGCAATGTGATACCTTGACACCGTGGTGTGCAAAGAGTTCAATTTCCTCCTCATCAAGCCATACACAGTGAACCGCCAATAGTCTTCCGCCCAATGCGCCCAGATTTGCGAGGTGCTTAACCGTAGTGTTACCCCTGTTTTTCCGGGCATAATTGACCTCCTCCCTTACTTCGGCAACATGCATGTGAATTCCCACACCATATTTGACTGCAAGGTCATAGGTCATTTGTATCAACCTGTCAGAAACATTGAATATTGTCCTCAGGGCAAACCATACCCTGATACGGCCGCCGGCGCTGCCATGCCATTTACTGATCAGGTCTTCCTGAACTGCCAGGGTTTCCTCAGCTGTCTCCTGCCACTTCTCAGGAAGTCCCTGACCACAGTCCATTGTTGACCTGGCTAAGATACCCCTAATACCGGTCTCCTCAACAGCTCTGGCCATTCCCTCCACTTCCTGCCCCCCGGCCTCAGCAAAGGTCGTCACTCCGGAGCGTATCATTTCAATACAACAGGCAAGTGATGATATATATGAGTCTTCCCATTCCATACTGCTCTCATATGGCCAAATTCGTTGGTGCAGCCATGTCAGCAGGTCTACATCATCTCCCAGCCCCCGCGCCAGCTGTTGTGATAAGTGCACGTGGGAGTTAATAAAACCGGGCATGACCAGCTTCCCCCGGGCATTTACCCTCTCCGCATCCTCCCGAACCAGCCCGGAAGGTATGCGGCCCAATGCCGTTATGCAGTCCCCTTCTATAAGGATATCCCCACCCTCAAAGACCTGCCTGTCATGATTCATAGATATTATATACCCGTTTTCAATAACTATTTGATTCATTAATTACCTCCGGATGTTCGCCTGTTCTTCAATTTTCCGGTCCTCAGCAAGACCATTATAATAGTAAACCCTGTTAATAACACTCCCATGAAGGCTGCACCAGCCTGGCCGACCCGTAAAAGCGGAACATAAAAAACACTGTCTGCCCCCATGCGGGGAATATATCCCAGGCCAAACAGGACAGACTGGCTCCCGGGCAGGAAGTGCAGCTGATATGCTATAAACCCGGCAATTACTACAGGTATAAAGGCAAAAACAAGCTTAATCCTGCGCGGGGCCGCCTTTTCCCTAAATGGTCTGGCAATAATCCATGTAATCAGACCGCTGAGAACAGCGCTGCCCCAATATGATACACTAAACCAGAAGCGCCACCGATCTTCGGGCCACACACCGTGAAGCGGCCCGAAATATAAAATCGGAATCAGAATCCCCAGGGCAACACCAATAAATAACGCAAACCCCTGGTTAACCCTTACAAGGTGCCAGACCTCCCTTGCCGGGACACGCAAATTGACTTTAACGGCATCATTGGGGCAGTTGCGTACACAGCGAAAGCACAGCTTACATGCCTGGTTGCTGTCAAGGAAGGCTGAGTGCTGAGACATGGGACAGCCTTCAACCTCCTCTGTACCGCGATAGCATTCATGAGTCGTACACTTATTCAGACAGATCTCCGAGTCAGCCCTGACTTCAACCATTCCGCTGATGGAGGCCATTCCTATCAGCCCACCCAGGGGACAAAGGTGACGGCACCAGGTGTGGCGGGTAAATATTACCCCGGTAACAGCGGCAGCCGATGTAATGGTAAAAAGCCACAGCCCGCCATACAGCCTGTTATGCCGCATATCAGTCATTTCTTCAATCCAGAATACCAATACAAACAAAAAGGTTGTAATCAGGTAATCATACTTTTTCAGAACATTGGGAACCGGCCTGTTTAAATGGTAAACCTTCTGGACCATTTCCATTGTGAAAGAAACCGGGCAGGCCCCGCACCATACCCTGCCAATCCAGAAGGCGCTAATTACTATGAAAGGCCACCAAAGTCCCCATACAAGCGTAAGGCCGAAGTCACCTGATTTTTCTCCGGGAATAAATAAGAGAGCAATAGTAGTAAGTATCATGATAGCAAATGTTGCCTTCTGCAGTCTGAGTGGAAAAAGCCCTTCTTTTACCCAGGAGTGGAAACGCTTCCAAATCAGAAGGTTAAAACTACGCCCTATTCTCTCGCCTGTGGGGCCGAAAAAAAGGTGTTCTACCCCTATCACATCACCGTCTGCAATCAAAAAAGCGCGTTCCACGATCTGAATAAGTTCCGCTATATTCGTCTGGCGGAAATTATGATTTAAAAGCATTTTGGTTGCTTCCCGGTCAATCACGGGAGCAGGTCTGCCATGCTGGTCCGCCAGTTTTTTCAGCAGCCTGGCCGAAATGACCGGAATATCTCTTTTGCGTTCCCTTAGTGATAAAAATCTGTTTTCTCCGGTAAAGAACTTTTTCAGCTCGGGCAAGAGTTTTACAGAAAGGTCTTCAGGCTCTGCCTGCAGTGTTGCTACTATGCGGCATGAGGCACACCGGGAACCCAAAACCTCAGCCAGTTTCAACTGGGCTCTGGATGACAGCATATTTATGTCCTTAATGAAAAGAGTCCCGCCTTCAGCCACCTTGAGAATACAGTATGTCTTGGCTCCCTCGGGATTTCCGGGGATCTGCCGGGTTTCAAACAGTATATCTCCCCACTGCTGATCCATATGCCGCCCATCCACTATTATAAAAGGGGCATTTTCACCATACTGTTTCTTGTGCAGCAGCCAGGCAACCAGAGTTTTACCCGTTCCCCGTTCTCCCAGGAATAGTACATTCTCTTCCGTTTCTGACAGTTTAGCGAGTTTTTCCTCTATTTCCCGAAGCGAATAGGGACTCCCCCAATATTCATAGGACTTGTACTTTAGCTGAAACTGCAGCCCGGACCGCAGGAAGTTTCTGTACCCTTCTTCCCACAATTCTCTGTTAAGCAGGTTGAGGCGCTGCGAAAGACTGGTAACGAACCCGGCATAAAGCTTGGGCCAGCGTACCAGCATGTAGGCAAAGCGTTCTGCGCTAAGGGCTAGAACCCTGCAGTCTTCAGTACATTGTACACTTGCCGAAGCCAGTTTTCCCGTGAAAAGGTCCACTTCTCCAAAGGCATCACCCGGCCCAAAAGAAGACAATCTAATCATCTCCCGGCCTTCCCGGTTAATAAACGCATCTGCTCTCCCCTCTACCAGAACGTAAAACCCGTGTGCCTCCAAATCCTGTTGGAATATATAAGTCCCCTTCATGTGTTCTTCCCACCGGAAATCTCCCGCAAGTTCATACAATTCCTGCCTGTTCAGGCCTGAAAGTAGTTCAACTTTTGCCAGTATCTTCACTTTCCGTTCGGTCCTTCTGTCCGATTTTCCCTCTTCACGTTTATCCTGCAATGCACTCACCTCCATATAGCAGTTCGCTGTCTGTCAACACGCATCAGTCCCACCTTAAAACAGGAACATAAAAAGCCTCTCTGAACGTTCAGGAAGGCTCTTAACAAGGATTTCCAAATAGGGGGAAACTTCAATACCGGCCTTAATATTCTTTTGTCAACTTCTCCTGGATATTACTCGTGTCAACTATCCTTTTCAAATGCTCTCAGTGCGGCCAGGTAAACTTTTTTCAGCGGCACCCCGCATTCCAGCGCCCTCTTCCGGCAATCTTCGTACTCGGGAGCCTCATTCACTGTATTCCCATGCAGCACAGCCATCTTTATCCCTATTTCACCATATTCGGTATCGACTACACGGCTTTCCCGCTTAAGGCAGTACCTGCTCCACCTGCTGAACCTGATTCCTATTGTTGAGGTCTCCAGAAACAGAGTTTCCGCAATTCCTTCTTTATCTTCCTCATTACAAAGCACTTTCATCAGAACCGCAGGCCGGTTCTTTTTCATATGTATCGGGACGAGAAATGCATCCAGAGCGCCCTTCTCAAACAATCGTTCAAACACATGATCAAAAAACTCGGGATTCATATCATCAATGTTTGCTTCAAGGACTGCAACCGTACCCGCAGTACTGTCAGACAAGCTGTCCTGCAGCAAATCAATACTGCCGCCGGCTTCCTTCCCGATGATGGCCCGGACTACATTAGGAACCCCATAATCCCTTGTTCCGGCGCCATATCCCACCCCTTCCACCTCAAGAGCCGGCATCGGGCCGCATTGACCCGCTAAGGCAGACAGAAGTGCTGCCCCGGTTGGGGTGACCGTCTCTCCCTCGTGTTCAGAACCATATGTGACCATTCCTTTAAGGAGTTCCACCGTTGCCGGAGCCGGAACAGGAATCAGCCCATGGCTGCACCTGACAAAACCCTTGCCCATAGGCAGCGGGGATGCTACAATCCGGTCAACCCGAAGCAGGTTTAATGCAATCACCGCCCCAACTATATCAACAATAGAGTCCACTGCCCCCACTTCGTGAAAATGGACCTTGTCCGGTGTCGTCCCATGAACTTTCGCCTCGGCGGCAGCAAGCAGGCGAAAAACCGCTTTGCTCCTGTCCTTGACTTCGGCTGTCAGCCGGCTGGTGTCAATTATCTGCTCAATATCATGCAGGTGTCGTTCAGAGGTCTCTTCGGTTTCTCGGAGGACGTCGAATTTGATCGCACTTATCCCGGATTTGATTATTCTCCTGATTTTTATATCATAACCTTCCAGAGGCATTTTGTCCACTTCGTTTTTAAACACTTCCGCATCCAGTCCCAGGTCCAGCAAAGCTCCGACTATCATATCACCACTGGCCCCGGCAAAACAGTCAAAATATAATGTTTTACAGTCCGTCATATTTCTTCTCCTCCCCGGCAATAGTGACTAACGTCTCCCGGCTGTTGACTTCGGGGTCTTCCCAAACCTTTGCCAGGAGTTTTTTTAATATCCGGCCCACTTCAGGTCCTTCCTCTATCCCCAGCGAAACCAGGTCCCTTCCGCTGACTGCCAGGTCTTTAACCCCAAGGGGCTCATTCCGGTTTAAAACCTTGTTTATTTCTTTAACCAGGTCCAGCAGCAGCCTGAAATCATACGGTCCTGCCGAACCAAGGATATCAGCCTCCTGGAGTCTGACCAACCTGTCCAGGTTTTCGGTTCCAACCCTGTTTATGAGCTTTTTGACTCCTCCCTTACGCAAAAATGCGAACCGGCTCATATGATCAGTCACCAGGGCAGTTACAGAGGCAGCAGTCCTCCTGTCAAACCGGATTCTGGACATAATCTCAGCCGTCATATCACCACCCACAATATGGTGAGAGTAAAAGTGGCCTTTACCATTACCGTCAAGGGTAAATGTCCTGGGCTTCCCTATATCGTGCAGCAGGGCTGCCAGCCGTAGAACCGGATCATCAGTGGTATTGTCAAGCACAGCCAGGGAATGTTCAAAAACATCTTTATCATGATGGGAATTATGCTGTGCAAATCCAAAACAATCCTGCAGTTCCGGAAGAAAGTAACAGAGCAGACCCGTTATCTGCAGGCTCCTCATTCCCCTGGAGGGGTTGCGGCAGGTCAGGAGTTTCACCAGTTCATCCCTGATGCGTTCAACTGCGGTGTTCTCCAGCAGACCCGCGTTTTCCGGGATAGCTGCAAAGGTTTTCTGTTCGATGTCAAACCCCAGCTGGCAGCTTAGCCTGACCGCACGCAGCATCCTTATGGCATCTTCTCTGAACCTTGCCTGCGGGCTGCCAACCGCCCTGATCAGCCGCCTGTTTAAATCCTCCAAACCATTCACATAATCCATGACTCTTTCCCCGTCAAAGAGGAGTCCGTTAATGGTAAAATCCCGTGAATTTACATCTTCCCAGGGGCCAAAGCCCTTTCTGAAGGTAGTGACCTCAAAGGCCTTTTCACCAAGCAAAACGGTTACTGTCCCATATTTGATTCCACTGTCATACACCTTCGAAAACAGTTCCTTCACCTGACCAGGGCGGGCAGAAGTGCAGATATCGAAGTCCGCCGGTTCTCTTCCCAGGACCATATCCCGGACACACCCGCCCACCAGGTAGCCCTGATAACCACTGCTGTGCAGTGTTTTTAATATTGTCATTGCCTCTGAAGGTATAAATTTGGGGACTGCCAATAAAACCTGCTCCTTTGCTGCTGCTTTAGGCTGCTTTGCGCTGCTTTAGTGTTCTTTATTTCACTTTGACCCCTTCTGCAAGTCCTTCCTGATGGGGATTTAAAATTACCTGCTGTCCTTCCTGCAGACCCTTTTTGATCTCAATTAAATCGTCGCCCTCGACACCTGTGGTAATTTCCCCCAGGACAGCCTTCCCGTCCTTAATAACCCAGACATAATCTTTGCCGTTATCAGTAAATACAGCCTCCCGGGGAACAGCAAGGACATCCCGCTCTTCCTGGGTAGTAAAAGTCACATCAACCGACATCCCGGGAGTGATGCGAAGCTCTCCGGGCTTTTCTCCAAGTTCAGCAATCACCTTTATTTTGTCCTCGGTAATGCCAAGGGATGATACCCGCTCTTCGGCAGCCGGATTAACCCTGATAATTTTTCCGGCAATTTCCGTATCCTTTCCCGGCATCTTAAACAGCACCCTGACATTATTACCGCTTTTAATGTTTCGAATATCCTTGGTGCTGACATAGGTTTCAATCCGTATTTTCCCTGCCTTCCCGACCGTAAACATCAGCGTACCTGGTGAAACAAAATCTCCCTGTTCAATACCTGCGGCAAACACCGTCCCGTCTGCCGGGGCAGTTACCACTGCCTTTTCCTTCTGCTCCCTGAGCCGGTTTAACTGGGCCTGCAGGCTTTCCTTCTGTCCCTGGTACTGCAGCCTGTTACCCTCACCCAACTTTCTGGCTGCATTGAGGGCGGCACGGGCTTGTACAACCGCCTCTGAAGCGCTTTCCATCTCATTTTGAGAACGTTCCAGTTCAGCCCTGGTAACAGCGCCCTCGGCATACAACTGCTGTGTTCTTTGATATGAGGTCTCAGCAAGTTCCAAAGACAGCTCAGCCTGCTGCAGCGCCGATTCCTGCTGTCTGACCTGGCTGGCATCTCCCAAAGCGGCTTTCTCCATGCCTTCAATAGACTTCAGTTCCCCTGCCAGTCTGGCAATTTGAGCCTCAAGGTCACCTGCATCTATTTCTGCCAGGCGGTCTCCCCTGGCTACAGTATTACCTTCCTCCACATAAACGGTATTTACTTTGCCCTGGATTTCACTGTAAATGTCAGCGCTCTCTTCACTGGTCACCTTGCCCTTTTCCACGACGGCTGCAGCCACATCTCCCCTGATTACTTTTACTTCTTCCACATCAACCGCCTTGGACATTGACAGGGCCGCAATTACAATCACAACAGCTATGCCCGCCCCGATAAGCCCCCGCTTTTTCCACTTTTTCATGTTGTTTCCCTCCTTGTATACATGCCGCCCTGAATAATAAGGACTAATCCTGCTGTTTCAGAACATCAAGCATCGACAGCTTGCCGACTCTCCCCTTCATTTTCCACTGGGCAGCCAGCAAGAACAGCAGGGTACCCAGTAATGCCTTGATAAAGCTGCCGGGATTGATAATCAGAGGCATATTGTAAATCTCGCTTCCCGATGCATTGATAATGGCATAAAGCATCCCATAACCTAACGGTACTCCCGCAATGATAGCAGCCACACCCAGAAACCCCTGTTCAAACAGCAGAATCCGGGAAACCTCCCCTTCAGTCATGCCCAGCACCATGAGGCTGGCCATTTCGCGTTCCCGCTCCGAGAGTGAGATGATATTGACATTGTAGACGATGGCAAACCCCATAATAAAGGAAAAGAATAACAGAATATACTGTGAGGCCTGGGAAGTCTCCATCAACTCCTCAAATTGAGCCTTGACCTTGTTTTTATCATGGATTGCGGCAACATTTTTCCCGGTGCGGAGTTCCTCACGAACCGCAGACATCTTTTCCTCTTCAACCCTGAGCAGTACCGATGAAGCCACCGGAGGCGCCCTTAACAGACTGCTTAGAGAGTCAATGTCCATATAAGCCCCCAAACCCACATACTGGGGTACAACCTGCCTGACGACCGCCTGCCGTTCCTCCCGGTCACCCAGGAAGGGTTTGACTGTTACCGTATCACCCTGCTTAATATCCAGAATCTTGGCCATCTGTGTTGAGATAACCATACCCCGGTCCGGCAGGCTGACCTGTTTTCCCTCATCTGTAAGGAGGTGGTAAAGGGAAGCCTCCTGCGGCAGTCCGGTGATAAGGGTGTCTTTTTCCCGCCACCGGTTGGCAATGGTCACTGGGACTTCCAGCATTGGCTCGGCACTGATAACGCCATCGAGATAACTGGTTCCGGTAATCGCCTCTGTTCTGTCCACATAGCTCTTGAGGCCTACCTTAATGTCGTATTTTTCCACCCTCTCATACTGAAAATTTATTAAATAGTAGACAGCATCAAAGGATGCCCCTGAAGCTACCATAAGGCTAAAAGAGGCAGCTATGCCAAACACTGCCAAAAAGCTCCGCTGTTTGCTGCGAAAAACGTTTCTGACAGCCATTTTACTCAGAGTTGTTAACATATTCCAAAGAAATCCGATTCGTTCGATGAGAGTCTTTTTTCCTACTTTGGGGGCCGGGGGCCGCATCGCCTCCGCCGGACTCAGCCGGAGAACCCCTTTGCATCCCTGGTAACCGGCCACTACGCTGAAGGCAGTTGCCAGTAAGGTAGCTGTAATAATGTACTTAGCTGAAACTCTTCCCGACAGGCCGGGAATATTATAAAACTGCTGGTACATTATTGCGAAATAATATGAAAGCCACGTCCCCAGCAGACCTCCCCCCAGCCCGCCAAGTCCCCCAGTAAACACAGCATACCCGAGGTAATGGGTGATTATTTCCCTGTCAGTAAAGCCAAATGCCTTCAGGATACCGATTAGCCCCCTCTGTTGTTCCACCATCCGTCTCAGCATGATATAAAGGATGCTGGCGGCCACCAGAAGGAAGATCACAGGTGAGGTGTTTACCGTTGCCTCCAGGCCTATGATTTCCTGATTCAGCATAGAATGGCTCAGTTGGTCTTTGCGAGGGTACAACTGGGTCAGACCGTAATTCCCTAATATATTCTCCACCGGCCTTTTGATACCGGTAAAACTGATATTTCTGTCAAGGGTAAAAACAAGGTCATTTATCTGACCATCCATACCCAATACCTGGGCAGCGATGTTGTAAGGCACAAAAGCCACCCCAAAAACGGTGGGGTCAGGTGTAAGCGTCTGCCCGCTGGGAATCTCATATACATATTCCGGGCTGATAGCGGTCCCGGTAATAGTAAACTGGACTTCCGTTCCGGAAACAATCAGTGGCAGCGCATCCCCGATTTTAAGTTCATTCGCCGCAAGAAAGGCAGGTGATACCAGAAGTTCTCTGCTGTCTCCAGACGGTATCTTGCCATCCTCCAGTTTAAACCTGTTCAAATCACTTTTGTCCCCGCCAAAAGAAACCAGGCGCAGTGTCGTATTGTCTTCCCCAGCCGCTTTATTGACGAGCACATCACTGACTATTCTGCCGCTGACCCGGTCAATTCCTGCAATACCCCGAATATCCTCAACAAGGCCTTGCGGCCCCCTGACTACCCGGGCAAAACCCTCGGCAAAATCATGTTCACTGTAATAACTGTCCACACTGGTCTTGAGGCTGTCCAATATCAGAGCCATAGATACATACAGCATCAGCCCGATGATGGAGACACTGATAACTGCAAGATATGCTCCATAGTTGCCCCTGATGTCTCTCCATAGTTTGCGTCTCAGCATTACCAGCTCACCTCATCTGCTGTAACCGGACTGCTGTTTTCCTCAATCCGGTCTATCCTGCCGTCTCTTATATTAACCACCCGGTCAGCCATTTTACCGATGGCGGCATTGTGGGTAATTACCAAAAGTGTTTTACCCCGCTCCCGGTTGATTTTCTGCAGGTAATTGAGCACCTGTTTCCCGGTCTCGTAATCAAGGGCTCCGGTTGGCTCATCACAAAGCAAAATATCTGGGTTCTTGGCAATAGCCCGGGCAATGGCAACCCTCTGCTGCTGGCCTCCTGAAAGCTGTGAAGGGAAATGGTCCTCCCGGTCAGCCAGCCCGATTTCCGCAAGCACTTCACCGGGGTCCAGAGGCGTATCGGTAAGCTCTGTAGCCAGAGCTACATTTTCCAGGGCAGTCAGGTTTGGCATCAGGTTATAGAATTGAAAGATAAAACCCACTGCCTTCCTCCTGAACATCGTCAGCTCATGTTTATTCATCTTCTGCAGCGGAGTTCCCCTGTATTTAAATTCCCCCTCAGTAGGGGTATCCATGCCCCCAAGGATATTGAGCAGGGTACTTTTCCCGGAACCGCTGGGCCCCAGGATAACCACGAACTGCCCTTCAGGCACTTCAAGGTCTAGCCCCTTTAAGGCATGGACAGATACTTCCCCGGTCTTAAATATCTTATGAAGATTTCTGGTCTGAATTACAGTTTCCATTAGCACCGGCTCCTTTTATTTCTGGGCTTCAAGGCCGCCCCGCAAAATTTTCATCACTTCTGCAACAGCCTTTTGTATCCGCTGAGGTGTCATTTTCTGCCAAAGCTCCGGCTCGGCCATGTATTCATCCATAGAAACCCCCAGATTTTCCAGCAGATAATCTGTCAACCCCTGTCCCAGCAGGGAATGCATGAGAGTTGCCATCAGCCTGGGGTCTATGTCCTGCCGGAGTTCTCCCCTGTCTATGCCGTCTTTGAGCATCTGTTCAAAAAAGTCAATAGCCATTTCCCTGCCTTTGGAATACATTTCATGCAGGAGCGCCTCTCCTTGCGCCTCAATGGCATTGGCAACAACCTGCCCCAGCTGCGGGTGTTCCAGACCAAAACGGGTACCTGCCGCCACCAGCCGTTCCATGGTGGTAAAAAACCCGGCCTTCCGGTCCAATTCCCGCTTCATATATGACATCTTCTCTTGGGCAGCCATATCCAGTATATATGTGTACAGGTCCTTTTTGTCATTAAAATATTGGTACATACTGCCCTTGGCAATCCCTGCCCGGGCCACAATATTGGACAGGGATGCCTTGTTATAGGGGTGTGTGGCAAATTCATCCGTAGCCATATCGAGAATGCGCTTTCGCTTCTCTTCGGGTAGATTAAAAAAGGTTGGTTTTGGCACAATTTCACCTCTTAGGATTAACAAATTTCGCAGTTTAATCCGGATAATTTTATGACCAGACGGCCATGTGACTTAAAAGTCATATGACTGTCTGGTCATATTATATATCCGGTTAAATTCGAATGTCAATGAAAATCGCTGCTGAGTGAGAGCAAAACATCCATTCATTCAACGCTTAGCTGTCTGGCTCCCCAAATGTCCTTCGCATACTCCAGAATAGTCCGGTCACTGGAGAATGTACCTGCATAGGCAATATTGTTTATACTCATCTCCAACCATTTCGCTTTATCCCGGAAGGCCCTGTCCAGGTTTAGCTGGGCTGCGGTATAGGCCGCGAAATCCCCAAGTACAAAAAACTCGTCATTGTGCACCATCAATGAGTTATAGATGTTTCTAAACTCGTCAGCCGGGACAGGAAAGAAACCATTGACAAGGCTGTCAAGAGTTAGTCTTAATCGACTGTCATTTTCATACAAGTCACGTGAACTGTAACCGCCGCTGCGATAATAGTCCATAACCTCTTCAGCAGTAAGCCCAAAGGTAAAAATGTTTTCAGGACCGACTTTTTCATAAATCTCTATGTTGGCGCCATCCATGGTGCCTATAGTAATTGCCCCGTTGAGCATAAATTTCATGTTTCCGGTACCGCTGGCTTCTTTTCCGGCAGTTGAAATCTGTTCACTGACATCTGCCGCCGGAAATATCATTTCTGCCAGGGAAACCCGGTAGTTCTCCAGGAAAACAACCTTGATTCTGTCCCCGACACGCCTGTCATTGTTGATGATATGTGCCAGGGTGTTGATCAGCTTGATGGTAGTCTTAGCCTGATAGTAACTTGGCGCGGCTTTTGCTCCGAAAATAAAGGTCCTTGGCGCCATATCCAGATTCGGGTTTTCCAAAAGCCTGTTATAAAGGTCCATTATATGAAGCACATTCAGTATCTGCCTCTTATATGCATGCAGTCTTTTAACCTGGACATCAAATATCGAATCCAGGTCAACATCAAATGAATATTTATCTCTTATCATTCCTGCCAGAACTGCTTTGTTCCGCTTCTTAACACCTGCAGCTTGCTCCCTAAAGGACGGGTCTGCAGAATATTTTAAAAGCCCGGTAAGTTCAGCGGGTTCACGAATCCAACCAGGTCCAATAGCCTCAGTTATCAAACCGGCCAGTTCCGGGTTAGCTTTCATCAGCCACCTCCGGTGGGTAACCCCGTTTGTCTTGTTATTGAACTTATGGGGGTAAACAATATAAAAATTCTTCATTTCCTGACGCTTGAGAATGTCGGTATGTATCCGGGCCACACCGTTAATACTACAGCTTCCGGCAACTGCCAGGTGAGCCATTTTGATGTGATTATCGGCAATTATTGCCATGGATGATATCATGTCCCAATCTCCCGGATATCTGTCCCACAGCTCACGGCAGAATCTTTCATTGATTTCATGAATAATCATATATATCCTTGGCAGCAGGTTCCTGAAAAGGTCTTTTGGCCATTTCTCCATGGCTTCAGCAAGAATGGTGTGGTTGGTATATGATATGGTGCCAGTGGTAATCTCCCAGGCCTCGTCCCAGCCGATGCCCTCCTCATCAATCAATATCCTCATCAGTTCGGGAATTGCCAGCACCGGGTGCGTATCATTTACATGAATGGCAACCTTTTCCGGCAGCTGCTTTAATGAACCGTTCTTTTTTCGAAACGTGCGGACAATACTCTGGATTCCTGCAGAAACAAAGAAATACTGCTGCTTCAGCCGAAGCTCCCTGCCCTTATAATGATTGTCATCAGGATAAAGAATCTGTGAAATAGCTTCAACGGAGTACTTGTACTCCACAGCCTGGAGATAATCCCCATGGCTGAAAGAGGAAAAATCAAAATCTGTTTGCACAGCCTCTGCGCTCCACAGCCGCAATGTGTTCACAGTATTGTTGCCATAACCTATCACCGGAGTGTCATAAGGCACAGCCAAAACCGCCTGATAGTTTTCATGGACAAACACAGTCCTTTCACTGCTGCTTTCTTCCCTGACAGCGCCATAAAACCTCACTTCAACAGCCTTATCAGGCTTGCGCAGTTCCCAGACATTACCGTCCCTCAGCCAGTTGTCAGGAAGCTCCACCTGGTATCCATCGACAATCCTTTGCTCAAAAAATCCGTACCTGTATCTGATACCACAACCATGACCAGGTATACCCAGTGAAGCCATGGAATCAAGGAAACAGGCAGCCAGCCTGCCCAAACCGCCATTCCCCAGCCCGGCATCTGCTTCGGCATCTTCCAGTTCATTCAGGTCTATCCCCAGGTCATCCAGGGCTTCCCTGCAGACAGGAGTCAAACCGAGATTGAGGAGATTACTCCCCAGCAGGCGGCCCAACAGGAATTCCAGGGAAAAATAGTATACCTGCTTGGCATCCTCTTCCAGGTAACGGGCATTAGTTTTGACCCATTTTCTGCTTGTATAGTCCCTGATCATACCGCCCAGAGCCATGTATTTATCAAAGGCAGTTGCCTCATCCAGACATTTGCCGCACACAGCCTGCATTTTTTCCAGGAAAGCGTTTTTAAACGTTTCTTTATCTCGAAACATAGTATTCCTCCTATTTCGGTACTTGTTCGATACTGCTCCTGGTTTATCCTGCTTTATTTTTTTGATTTTGCAAGCTATCACAAGATAACAGCAGTTTTCCGCTGATATGCCTGCAGCCAGTATACCTAATCGGTTTGTATGCAGTAATGATTCTTGTTATAATTAATAGTGCATATCCGGGTGTAAATAAGATACAGTCATCTTGGCAGTTATATTAATAGAAGGAGAGACAGCAAATGATAAACTTCAAAATCGATCCGGATAAAGTGGATTTTGTAAAATCCAACAAATGGCTGGTGCCTGTAGGTGTATCAAACAGGCATATTCACCTTTCCCAGGAAGATATAGAAATCTTATTTGGCAGAGGATATCAGCTCACTGTTGCCAAAGAACTGGCTCAGAAGGGAAACTATGCAGCCAAAGAAACGGTAAATATTGTGGGGTCCAAAGGGGTTCTGGAACGCGTACGGATTGTCGGTCCTCCGCGAGAAGTCTCACAGGTTGAAATCAGTCGAACTGATGCGGTAAAATTAGGTATCGAAGCTCCTATCAGGGATTCGGGCGACCTGGATAACACACCGGGCGCGATCCTTATTGGACCTGCCGGCCCTCTTGTCCTGGGTAAAGGTGTTATTATTCCCAGGGCTCATATCCATATGGCAAAACAAAAAGCCGAGTCTCTGGATCTGCACGACCGGGACAAAGTAAGTATACTGATTAAAGGCCCAAAAGTCGTGTGCTATCATAATGTCCTGGTCAGGGTTACAGATGCAGGTGAGACAGAATTTCATATCGATACAGATGAGGCTAATGCCGCCTTTGTGGATACGGGCGACCTGGCAATGATCAAGCACAGAGAAATGGTTGTGAAAGACAACTATGGCAACATCGTTGAAGTTGGGGTAGATAATATTAAATTTGTGGTTGGCAAAACCCCTCACGATTATGCCAGTATTGAAGGAATTCGCCTGCTTAGAAATGTCTTTCATTATCCGGTAAGCACTCAGCAGTCAATTGTAAATAAAATGCTGAACCCTCACCTGATAGAGCCTGCCCGCTTTTATCTCCTCTCGGCTATGGAAGGTGACAAGGTAGTCGGCATCTCGTGTTTTTATTACCTTACGGATTCCAGGCTGGGATACCTGGAACACATAGGAATTACTCCAGAATACAGGAATCGTGGTATCGGCAGCTTCCTTTACCATAAAGTCACTTCATTCCTGGAAAAAGAACATCCTGAAATTGAAGGGCTCCTCCTGGAAGTTCGCCGGTCAAAGGACGAAACTGACAACAGGAAGCAGTTTTTCTTGAACCTTGGGGCTATTCCTGTTGACACCTCCTTTTACCCATCCGGCAAATTTAAATTTGCCGAGGAGCTGCTGTTGATGTTTAAACCACTTGTGGTTGAAGCAAATTTAAATACAATTACCCTGGAACAGGCATTTCGCAACCTTGCCAAGGTACTTTAATTTACAATCGGAACAGGTATAGGGGTAGATGTCTTCCGCGGCGGATAACTTATCCGCTTCCCGGGAATACATCTACCCCTGTTTTCCAGCAGTCTTTTTTCCAGCAGTCTTATTGTCTAACGCAAGCGCATTTCGACTTTGGATTGAACGTAAGCAGTTTTTCTATCTTTATAAAATACAATATCTCCTTCTTTAACACATTCAGGCAATTCAGTACATGACACAACTTTAGCAATTCCGTCAAATTCCAAAATGGCAAATCCCCCAATTATTTCAGAAACCCTTGCCCGAATCATGCCCAGTTCTCCTCCTTTAGTTTTTATGGATTCAAAAAATCCTGTAATTTAAACATGAAGTTTTGTATTTTTCGCACTGAAAACAGTATAGCATATGTAGTAACCAAAATGGTAAAAAAACGTACGTCAAATTCTTACACAATACGCCTGTTAATTGTCGATAAAAATACAAAAAAAGGAATTCCAGTTAACTGAAATTCCTTTAATATTAACTAACTTCCTGTTTTTCCTGATTCTCCGGCTCCATTTCCAATTCTCTCATCCTTCTGTTCATCAACCTGTCAAATTCCTTATGAACATTTCTTCTGGTAATTTCAGTTTCCACAAGCTTGCGCACCCTTTCGGCCCTATCCTTGACAGAAGCAGCACCGCACTGGTATTGCTGACCCTGCCAAATGTACTCGTCAACCAGACGTTCGAGTATCATTTTGGGAATTTGCCTTCTGGCATCACTGGTTATTGTAAAATGAAAAAATCTCTGCATCAAAAGCCTATCCCTCCCGGTGTTAATTGTAGATTTGTTTAATAAATATTACTATTCTTAAATATTGTATCTCAATTTGTAATATATTTCAATAGATTGGAGAAAAAATTACTAACATTTGTAGTTGGTCTCTTTCCGTAAATGTTGAGGGAGACAAGTTGTCTTCAAAACCTTAAACTTTGGGAGCTCGAATGGTAAGTTTTCCTCCCGTAAAATCAATCTCTGTTCTTTCAGAGTTGACTCTAACCGGAAGGGAACAGGCTCTGGTAAATTTGCTCCACTGATATCCCTTCTGTTGGCCATCTTCTTTTTGGAGCAGGTTTTCACCGCTTATCACCACACTGTCCTGTCTTACTACAACATCAATATTGTCTTTTACTGAATTGGGAATATCCCCGGTAATAATCAGATTGCTGCCCTCTTCCTTTACCTGAAGGTTCATCCTGTTTCCTGCCAACTGAGACGAGTACAGCTCTTCAGAAAACGACTTCATAAAATGAGTGAACAATTTGTCTAATTCATCAAAAAAACCGGTTATATCCTGGAATGGATCCCATTTTATCAGGTCAGCCATAGTGGTCACCCCTTTCCGTTAACATATTATGCAATTAACATAATATGTGTGCCACCTCAACTGAACCGGTAAGCACGAAAAGATGACCTTTACAAACCAAAAGCAGGCATTTCTATACATAATCAAGTAATTCCCGGAAGTCTTCCAGCCAGAAATCCGGACCGAGGTCCAGCAGTTCTCCCCTGTTATGAAGGCTCCACTTAACTGCAGCGCTTAATACACCCGCTTTCTGAGCACATCTGATGTCATAGGGGCTGTCCCCAACCATGACCACACCGTCTCCCGAAGGTATGCCCAGTTTATGAAGAGCTTTCAATATCGGATCAGGTTCAGGCTTGTGTTTTTGGGTATCCTCAAAAGCTACCAGTGTATCAATGAAGCTGTCAAGCTTGAACAACTTCAGGCCCCTTAAAGCCAGGCTGTTCAACTTGGAGGTGACAACAGCCATCGGGATATCATATCGTCTCAGCTTTTCAAGAGTATCGGAAACATGAGGAAATACTTTGACCATCTTATCATGTCTTTCAGCGCTGTACTCCCTATAAGTTATACACATTGCCTCGGCCTGGCCCGGGTCAATGTCTGCCATAATGTTTACAAGGGGCACCCCGAAATACCTGTAAAGTCCAGACCGCTCCATTTCATGGCCCAGGTGCACCCTTATAGTGTGCTGAAGTGATTCCAGCACGAGGTCATTAGTGTTTAGCAGAGTCCCGTCAAGGTCAAACAATATGCAGGCTGCCTTCAGTTTTTTGCTTTTCATCGGTCCCGACTCCTCCGTAAAAACCTCTTTTCTCTTATCCCGTACTGATTCCGTTATAATAATTATTAGTATAGCACCTTTACGATCCAGTGTACAACACTAAATCTCCGGGATAACCGTCTTAAGCATGCCTATATGGAATAGGCCGCCGAATTTGTCAGCGGCCTTGAAGGCAGGTATCTCTAAATCTTAATGGCAACAAAAACCGGTTTAGATGCATTTCCTGAATTATCGATAACGACAATCTTTACCTTGTAGCTGCCGGCGGGAGCATCCCCACCCTGGGCATCCTTCCCGTTCCATATGGCCGATACTTTTCCTTTTTGGACTTTAACATCGTCTTTCACCATAGCTATAAACCGGTCACTGCTGTCAATTACTTTAATGAATACCCGCACATCTTCCGAAACCCTGAAGGAGATCTCCCTGCCGCCGGTCTTCACTTCACTGACTACCGGCGCGACCCTTTCCAGGTATCGTGCAGTCAGGGCATAGGGCTGAACTGATGAATTGCCCAGATAGTCATAAGCCTTTATGAAGTAATATCCCTTTTGGAAAATATTAAAGGTGGCCACTTCCTCAATCCCGGTCATGGATTGGTCAACCCTGCCCAACAGTCTGCCGTCAGGGCCATAGGCCTCAAATACGCCATCGATATCCCCGGGAACATCAAGTGTCACTCCCAATACACCCGCATCAGGAATATAGACCTTATACCAGTCAATATCTTCTGTCCCCATAAAGGTTGGTTTTACTGCAACCCCACCGGTAAGCGCTGCGGCCTTGTCCCGGGTATCGTTGTTTTCCCAGGCATCAGGGGAAGCAGTAAATGGTTTAATAACAAATGAATACCTTTCCTCCGATCTGCCCTCAACAGACAAAATAGCAATATAGTACCTACCCGGCTTGGCAGGAGTAAACACCCCTGAATCAGGCTGACCCGCTGTCCCGCTATCTATTTCTGTCACCGGCATCAGTTCGGGTTCCGGCATCTCTCCGGTATCTGCTTCGTCTTCTTCAGCCGCAGCGGAATCACCGGGTTCAATTTCCTTCATTACAACCACAGCCGTATCCAACTCGTCCGGGGGTGTAACATAGACAAGAAATGGCTGGGGTTTGACCACATCAAAAACATAAAAATCCAGGTCGTCATCAGGGAAAATTGTCCCCTCCCGGACGACCCCCTGAACAACGGGGACTGCCATCAACGGCTCGTCATTCATTTCCTGATCCACAAAATTATACCGGCTGGATTCAACTTTAAATTGATAATTGTCCGCAGTCTGGTATCCCCAATTACTTACACTAATATAGTATTTGCCGGGCTTAACTTTGATGGCAAGAGAACCGCCCGCTTCAGAATCCCCTAAATATCCATAATCAGCGCTGCCATTGGAATACCCCAGCGCTTCTTCTTCCGGATCGCTGAACACATAAAGGCTGCACCATCCACCCTTTGGCTCCTGAAAATCAACTGAAAGCAATCCTGTTTCCGGGACATCAAATTCATACCAGTCTTCATCCTGTTCGCTGTGAAAGTTACCTGTGATTTCTTCCCCAAGAGCCACCTGGGCTGCCTGTTTCCAGGTGTCATTTCTTTCATAGCGATCCCTGGCAAAGCTGAACCCGGACACGGTTAGGCTGTAATTTGCATTCAGAGAAGCACCTCCGGTGTCATAGACCCTTAAGTAGTAAGTGCCGCTGCCTGATTCGGGAAGGATGATTACTCCTTCTTCACCCTCACCCTGACCGGCATTATTTATCAACTCATAATACCAGCTGCTGTAATAGTTCATATAGTCATCTTCATCATATTCACTGAAGTTATTCGAATTCTCCACTGCAACTGCCAGGTCAAGCCCATCAGGGACATCCACACTGATTTTATAAGCTTTACCGGTCAGTCTGACCTGGAACCAATCCTCATCCGCCTGGCCCCCAATGACCCCATTCACAGTTTTCCCCAATTCCAGCTTTTTTGCTTCCTCATACGTATTATTGGGTTCATTTGCATCTCTGATAAGGCCGGCATCAGCTAGAATTCTCGCTGTAACGGTATAATTCTCTTCAGACCAGCGGAAATGGTTGCCAAACACCTTAATATAGTAGTCGCCTTCCTCAAGGTCTGTAACCAGGCCGTAAACTGTCTCAGCTACCTTCAACGATGTTCCGTAAACCGCAAAAATATCAGTTTCCCATTCGGCGGAAGCTCCCTCAGCAATCGTATTGAAGGCAGATATTGCCTCTCCCGAAGAGTCGCAGACCTCAACACCGGGACTTACCTTGCCTGCCGGCAGAACCTCTACCTGCAAGTGGTTTCCTGCCGGAATAGTTATCTTAAACCAGTCCACATCGCCTCCGGTACCAATCTTTTCCAATACCGGCCGATCATTTTCCAGAATTACTGCATTTTCCATACTGTTGTTCGAATCCCCGCCAGTCTTAAATGTAGCTGCCAAAGCCCTGCCAATATCAATTCTCCCATGACCGAACTCAGGATCCCATCCGGGCTCCCCAAGATCAGCAGCGGTAACCTCAATAATCTGCCTGACATCTTCCGCTGTCAATCCCGGGTCCTTTGCCAGCAGCAGAGCCGCCAAGCCAGCAACCATCGGGGATGCCATCGATGTACCGCTCATTTCCGTATATGTGGAACCCTTATACGGGTCCCACACACTGCTGTATATGTCCTCACCCGGTGCGCACACATCAATCAGGGGTCCATAACTGGAAAATTCAGCAAGACTGCCTTCCCTGTCTGTGGCGGAGACAGAAATTACCTTGGATATTGCCGCCGGGTAGCTGATATCCTCTGAAGCCCAATTTCCGGCTGCGGCAACCATGACAACCCCTTTTCCGTAAGCATATTCAATAGCCTCATTCAAAACCTCAGAATGAAACCAGCTTCCAAAACTCATATTGATAACCCGGGCTCCATGATCGGCGGCCCATATGATCCCATCACTGATTGAAGTATCTGTGCCATCCCACCCGTCAAAAACCTTAACCGGCATAATCTTGACACCGGGTACTCCGGCCACGCCGGCCACACCTACACCATTATTAACAGCGGCCCCGGCAATCCCAGCCACATGAGTCCCGTGGCCTTCACTGTCCCTGGCGCTTTTAAGGGGGTTCACGGTATTGACTCCCCGGACCAGCCTGCCTTTCAGGTCGGGGTGGTTCACATCTACCCCTGAATCCAGTACAGCTATGATGACAGGAGCGCCGGTACCCCGGACCCCCCAACCATTTTCAGCATTAATCTGTTTCATGGCCCACTGCCTCCCATACTGGGAGTCATTAGGAGTACCAAAAAGCCTGTAGGTATAATTAGGCTGGGCATACTGCACTGTATTTTCCCTGCTCAGCTGCCGGGAAAGGGCAGCCACATTGGTATCTGCCGGCGTCTCTGCAACAACATAGCCTAACCTGGTATCCCGCCGGACCATTTTCAGTCCATATTTTTTTATTAGTGTAAACGCATCATCCAGGCGGCCGGTCTTAAATATAACCTCACCTTGGCGGTATACCGGTTCCGGCCCATACTGCCCCACGCCTGGTGAAACTGCAGTCATCCGCTGCGGCGTCCCGGAAGAGGCAGCAGTCATCTGCTGCGGCGCCCCGGCAGTGTGCTGTGATTCTCCGGCAGTATACTCCGATGCCCCGGCAGTTTGTGGGAGCATCATGGCGAAAATCAGCGTCAATACCGCCAGAAACCTTATTTTTTTGTGCTTTATCATGTATTGTTCCCTCCGTTTCGGTCATCCCATCCCCAGAGCCAACTGCCCGGATCAATGTCCAGCGCTGCCGGTTGAATAATAATTCCACATATTACCTGAAAAAACCTTCAGGGAATAAAAAATTACATATCGCAAACCCAGGTGCAAATTGATGACAGAGCATCACACAATAGCAGCCACCGGCTCAGCCGGTGGCTGCTATATCTCAGCTTGTTGCTTACACTTTACCCTCATCTTATTCTTATGCCCTCATCTCATCCATCAGTGAAAGCCAGTTATACAGATAAACCGGGGTAATAAAATTTTTCCGGGCATGTTCTTTCCCTCTTAGGCCCAAATCCCTGGCCAGACCGGGGTCCTTTAGAAGCCGCCGCAGACAGCCTGCCAATTCCTCTCCGTCTTTTGCCAGGAGCCCTGTCTGCTCATGAATGACCTGCTTTAGGATTCCACCTGCCGGAGCGGCCACAACCGATTTACCCTTCCACAGCGCTTCGGTAACCGTAAGACCAAACCCCTCCCTGATAGAGTTCTGCACAATAATGTCACTGGACCTTTGGAGGACATTTATCTCCAGGTGGCTGGTGGGAGATAAATTCAAAATCCTGATATCGGGGTCGTTATCGACCTTTGCCAAAAGCTCGGCAAGTACCTCCAGGCCTTCGGGGTCATCATCGGCAGCGCCCCCGGCAAGAATCAGGTAACTGGGGATATCAGCCCTTACCTGCCGAAAGGCATCGACAACACCGAAAGGATTTTTCAACCTGTCAAAACGGGAAACCTGCAGGATTACCGGCTTATCATGGGGAAAATCAAGCTCCTGAAGCACCCTGTCTCGTTCGGCAGCAGTAACTTCCCTGTTCTTGTCACTTAAGGGGTCAATGGCAGGAGGCAGGAAAAACTGCCGGCTGCCCAGATTTTTAGCATATTCGGCCATATGGTAGATGGCGGCATCACACCTGGCGGCATAATGGCTCAAAAATCCCCAGAGCCTGGCATCTACATTGACAGGGTCAATATGGCAGTACCAGACCCACCTGCCTCTGTGGTCAGCCTTGCGGTCAGTCAGACCCAAGGGCTGCTGGTCATGAATTACTACATAATCGGCATTCCGGTCAACTACATCAAGATTGGCCGCAGCAGTAAGGCGGTAAATTTCCTTCATTTTCTCACTGAAATCAATCTTTTCACCATGAAAGGCATTGTGAAAAGCTTTGGTAACCCCAAAAAATTCTTCACCCGCACTTATGATGTCCCACTTTGCCCGAAGACCAATAGAACGCATGATAGGAGTCAGGCTTTGTAAAATCTCAGCCACGCCGCCGCCAATAAATGTGGAATTAATATGCTGAATGGCGGCTCCCCTTAACCCGGTTGACAGTTTATCTATCCGGTCCAGCAGTTCTTCATCAGCAAAAGAGGCATAGTCATTAAGTGAAATATTCCGTTCAACACCTGCTTTTATAACCAAGTAGTTCAACTCCCTGCTGCTAATTTTTCTAAAAGTCTGATTACATCTTCCGGTTGAGGCAATCTTAACGATGCTGCCGAGAACCTTCCGGATGCTGCCAAAGTCCTTCGCGACACCAACACACCGGTTCCCCGCTCTGCCACTGCCGCAAAAGCATCCTCATCAGTTGTATCATCACCAAAATATACGGGATAGTGTTCCGGGTAAAGGTCCATTAAGTATTTTACCGCCATTCCCTTGTTAATATAACAGGGACGTATCTCCAGAACCTTCTTCCCGGCTATTGTTTCAAGGCCTGAACCCGCCATTAAAGGACAGGCTGTCTTAATAAAGCTCCCCAGAATTTCCGGGACCGCCCCGGCTGCAGCCTGCCCCGAAATTGCGGCCTCCCGGTAATGCAAGGCCAGGGCAATACCCTTATGTTCAATTAAAAACCCTTCTTTACCGCCAATGCACCCTGAGGCAAGTTCCGCTAACCGGTCAATAACCGGCTGCAGCCTGTCCGGGTTAACCCTTTCAAACCGTTCTCCATTGGGATTCCGGAATTGGGCCCCATGACAGCCGATCAGGTGAATCCCGGATACTGGAATTATTTTCTCCAGGTCTTCCAGGCTGCGCCCGCTTATCACAGCGAAAGCGATAGTTTCCAGCTCCCTGAGCCTGTCAACAGCGGCCACAACTTCAGAACCCGGTATTGCCAGTTCCGGTCTTTCCCTGATGGATACCAGAGTCCCGTCATAATCTGTCATTACCAGGACTTGCGGCTTGGCAGTTATTATTTCCGCCAAGACATCTCCGCTGCCGATGGTCAAAGGTAAACTGCTCATAACACAGCTCCCCGGGTCAGCATCCCGCCAATTGAGCTGTCTGGGGGTGGTTCCCCAACTGTTTCCGAATCAATAAGCCAATTTTGTTGAATCTTCTGCCACCACCAGTTAATATCCTCTTCCCTGACTGACCTGGCCAATGCCAGCATACGGCGTTTCTTTTCCGTCACATCCAGTTCGATACCCGCAACAATCTGGTTTGCCATTTCCCGCAGGTTATAAGGATTCGCCGTTAGAGCTTCGGTTAACTGCACCGCTGCTCCGGCAAAGGGGCTTAAAATCAGAACCCCGCCGCCGCCGGATTTTACGGCCACATATTCCTTGGCAACCAGATTCAGACCGTCTTTTAGCGGAGTAACCACAGCCATATCTGCGGCCAGGTAATGGGCTGCCAGGTCTTCCCTGCTCAATGGTTTAAACAGATACCTGATAGGCACATGAAAGTTCTTGGTATATTTGCCGTTGATTCGGCCTACAATTTCCTCTATCTGTCTCCTGAGCCTGCGATATGCGGCAACATCTGTCCTGCTGGGGACCGCGATCTGAACAAAGGTAAGTTTACCTTTATACTCAGGCCGGCTCTCCAGAAGATACTCTAAAGCCTGCAGCCGTTCCGGAATACCCTTGGTATAATCCAGGCGATCAACACTGATGATCACATAATCACCGCCAATACTGCTTCTGATTCCGGCAGCCTTCCTGATGACTCCGGGTTGGGCAGCAAGATTCTCAAACTCCCGGCAGTCAATGCCGATGGGAACCGCCCCCACTCTGACAATCCGCTCCGGGCCAAAGATAAGGCCTCTGGCGAAATCTATAGCGACGCCATAGATTTCCCGGACGCTCAGCAAAAAATTACGCACATAGCCTTCCGTATGAAATCCGATAAATTCACAATTCAACAAACCCTTAATAATTTCTTTGGCCCATGGCAGTACCGTAAATATCTCCGGCGGAGGAAAAGGAATATGCCAGAAGACGGAAACCCTGGCCCCGGGCCTTTGACGGCAGATATACCCTGGAAGCAGCGCCAGGTGAAAATCCTGGACCCAAATCATGTCCCCTGGGCCTGTCGTCTGTAAAACAACTTCAGCAAACTTGCGGTTAACCCGGCGGTAAGACCCCCACATTTCTTCATCAAAGACAGACTTTTCAATAAAATTATGGCATAAAGGCCAGAGGCAGCCATTGCACATACCTTCGTAATACCCTGCAGTTTCAGGTTCGGTGAGCATTACCTCATGAAAAAGCCACTTATCCGTCTTCTGCAAGGTAAGTGACCTGCCCAGAGTTTCTTCTTCAGTGCCGTATCTCCCGCCCCAGGCAACCCATCTGCCATGAATCTGTTCGATAACCGGCTGGATAGCTGACACCAATCCACTTACCGATGGTGTTGCCTGAATACCCCTGGCCGTTTTCCTGAAGGTGTACGGCCCTCTGTTGGATACTACTGTCAGACCGCCTCTGGGATTAAGTTTAAGAGGTTTCAATAAATCCAACGATTTTACACCTCCTTTTCAAAAATTACCTTAGCCATCCCTTCTGTGCCAATAACACTGGTGTATGTCTGGTCCTCCCTCCTGGCAAACTCCAGGCTGACCGCGCCGTTCCCGACCCTGATGTTTTCCAGGCGCAGTATTTTCAGTGACCGCGGCAGATACGGGCTGCGCACGTAAAACTCGTTCCCGCGGCACTGGAGACCCAGAATTGACCTTAGCAGCAGGAACACACTGCCCACAGACCATGCCTGGGGGTCGCATGCTATAGGATACCTCACAGGACCGACCTTCCCCGCTCTGGTAAAGCCGCAGAAAAGTTCCGGGAGCCGCATATGGTCAAAGAATTGAGCTGCCTCAAAAAGAGTGTCAGTAAGCAGCCTGAGCTCTTTAAGCGCTCCGGACTGTCTCATCCCATAGCCGATAATGGAGTTATCATGCGGCCAGACAGAACCGTTGTGGTAACTCATAGGGTTATAGGGGGCTTCATCTGCACTCATTGTCCGGATGCCCCACCCTGAAAACATATCCGGTTCCATCAGGCGTTCTATTACCTTAACCGCCAAACCATCAGGAAGAATGCCTGTAAACAGGCAGTGGCCCGGGTTCGAAACAATAGTGGTCAAAGGCTTCTTATACCCATCCAGGGCGTAAACGGCGAATCCGGTCTCATCCGTCCAGAAATCATATACAAAACGTGACCGCAGCCGGTCTGCCCTTTCCCTGAGGTCAGCTGCCTTCAGGATGCTGCCGCTCATCTGGTATAGCTCGGCTGCATCCAGTAAAGCCCGGTAATAATAAGCCTGAACCTCAATAAGAGCAATCGGACCTTCCGGGAGAGCGCCATCCCGGTGAATGACCCCGTCCCAGGAGTCTTTCCAGCCCTGATTTACCAGGCCTTTTTCTGACCGGCAGAGGTATTCAATATATCCATCCCCATCCATATCACCGAATTCCCGGCACCAGCTCAGGGCATTTTCCAGGATTTCTGACATTTCCCCAAGAAAATCTGTATCTCCTGTCCACCTGACATACTCTGCCAGCAGGATAATAAACCATAGTGTCGAGTCCACCGAACCGTAGTAGGGTGTATGAGGCAGTTCACCTGACAGCGCCATTTCCCCATATCTCATCTCATGAAGAATCTTTCCCGGCTGTTCATCACGCCACGGGTTGACCTCCCGGCCCTGATACCTGGCCATGTACCTTAGTGTTTCCCTGGCCAGGAGCGGGTTTATCAACAGGGCCTGCCAAGCCGCAATCAGGGAATCACGCCCAAAGGGGGCAGCATACCATGGGATTCCCGCCTCCATAACAGCTCCCGTACCCGGATACACCGTACTAAGAGCCCTAAGGTCGGTGATGGCTACATTAACCATCTGATTAAAATGCTCATTATCGGATGTTATCCGGACACACTCATCCTTCCACGATTGGTAAGCATCAATAAGATACCGGGCGACACCGGTAAACCCCAAATCATGCTTACCGGCTGTCTCCGGATCATCTTTGTCGCCAGATTCCAGGCTATCCTCACAGGCTGTACTGGGCATCCCGGCAGCCGGTTCCACCACAGGCGTAACTTTAATGTAAATATAATTTTTCACTTTGGGTTCCAGCCTCAAGACATATTGAGCTATTATAAAACAATCCTCTTCCCTGAGGCGGGCAGGTGCCGGTGAAAAATTTATCAGGGTAGATCTCCTGATATTATCTGTACCCATGTAGTTTATGGATGCACTGTGCCGCTGCAGGGTGTTTCCCTGCCATGTGCCCTTTTTTTCCCGGGGTGTCCCGCGCACCTCGAAGATATCTGCAAAATCCGTACCCAGCTTCACACTCAGGGTGACCTCAAAGGAACAGGACCCGAAATTAGCCACCCTGATACGCTGGTAATAGGCATCCTTTACCATCCTGAGCAGGCGGAGATGCACTGTCTGCAGTAAAACCTGCTGTCCGTCATTGCTGATAAACTCATTGTTTGTCATCTCTACCTGGGAAAAGTGACTGTCTCTTAATGTTCGAGACAGAAAAACAGGAGATGTGTTATTCACACTTAGTTCCAGGCAGCTGAGAAACCTGGTGTCAGAAAAGTAAAAACCCAATCCGCCTTGATCATCACACGGTATTTCCCCTCCCGGCAGGGTGTTGATAAACATCCGGCCTTCTTTTAGTACATCAATACTGGAGCGTATATCAGCCGGGGATACTCTTAATTCGTCATGAATATTTTGATTGCAGACTTCCATATATTACCTCCGAGGTCAAGGCCTCATTAATTACCACTGCTGTCTTTTCTCTCCAGGAAATTCCGGTATACTTTAAGTGTCGCTACTGTCATTTTCTCTTTGGTCCAGTTGTCCTTGACCATCCCCATGCCTCTTTTCCCCATCTCACAACACACCCCGGGGTTTCTCAGCAGGAAAAGGCATTTTTCGGCAAGGTCATTGGCATCAGCCATTTTTACAATAGAGCCGTTTCTGCCGTCACTGATGACTTCCGGCATTCCTCCGGCCCTGCTGACAATAACCGGTCTTCCACTGGCCATGCTCTCAAGCATTACAATGCCAAAGGGTTCCTCAAAGCAGGACGGGGACAGGCAGAACTCTGCGGCCTTATACACCAGGGGCATTTCGTGCCAGGGGAAGAATTTAACGAAAATATTTTCCTGCAGCCCCAGTTCTTCTATCATTCCCATGACTGTGTCAACATGCTTCCGGTGCCGGGACCCCCAGTCAACTGCCTTTTCTGTCCCTGCCATAACCAGGAGTGTATCCGGAAACTCCCGTCTTATGATATCCAGAGCCCTGACACTTATATGGCTTCCCTTCTCCAGATTCATCCTGGCCGGGTGAAAGATAACCCGGCGTCCTTCAAACTCAGGATAAAGGAATCTGATCCTTTCCCTGTCATCCCCGGTACACGGGCCAAACTTAGCCAGGTCTATACCGTGGTGTACTGTGGTAATTCGTTCTCCCCTATATCCTGCCCTGACCAGTTCACCTTTTATGTAATGGCTGACCGCTATTACGACATCCCATATATCAGCCCTTTGGTTTATTTCTGTCCAGGTGCGGTCATTATCAGGCCATACATTGTGGGCAGTAAGCATCAGGGGGATTTTTCTTTCACGCTTGATTGTATTCATAATGTCTGTGTGCAGCGGGCTGAAATAATGCATGTTGTGTGCGTGAATGATATCAGGATCTGTATCATCTATAAATTGGGCAATTACTCTCCCGATATCTCCAAGCTGTTCTTCAATTAGTTCCGGGGTAAGACTGTTAAGGTCCATGACAGGGGTTCTTCTTACATACATCCCCTCATAATATTCTTCTGCAGGACGCCCCCCGACAGACCCTGTCAGCAGTGAAACCCTACAGTCTTTTTTTACCAATTCAGGGCCCAGCATGGCCAAATGGCTTTCAACTCCACCGATCACCGGTGGGAACCCCCAGTGCAAATGAGCAATTTTCATTTCTTGGCATCACCTCCATCTCTTTTTTACCTTATTCACCGGAGCGGTATTGTATTCGCTTCCGGCGACAATTTCTGCCAAATTTATCCTCCACTGGTGCAATAAAAATAGCACAAAAAAGCACCTACAGCAATCGCCATAGGTGCATCCTTTGTAACCCTTAAATAAGTTCAGCCTTTTTCAGTACATTCCTTACTATTACGGCTGTTTCAGCCCTGGTTATTTTATCTTTAGGTGTGAGTTTCCCATCATACCCTCCTATTATGCCTATGCGCACACAGGCTGCAGATGACTCTTTGGCCCATTCGGCTATCTGGCCGGCATCAGTAAACTTCACTAAAGCCTCACTTACTTCTTCTGCATTTAAATCCGTATCAAGTTTGGCTATTGGCATAGCCTTAGCTACCATAGCCATTGCTTCTTCCCTGGTTATGTTTTTATCCGGTTTAAAACTGCCGTCAGTATAGCCGCTTACAATACCGTATTCATAAGCTAAACTTACTTTTCCATAATACCAGCTATCTTCTTTAATATCACTAAAGGTTATTTCTTTCGCCGGTTCCCTCAATCCAAGGGCATTTACCACAATAGCGGCAAATTCTGCCCGGGTAATATCTTTGCCCGGTTTAAAAGTGCCATCCTCATAACCACTGATTACCAGTCTGGAACCCATATCATTAACGGCCTCTTTAGACCAATGGTTATCTACATCAGCAAATCTTCTGGGGTTCCAAATGGTTGTATAAATACTGTTTGTTAAGCTGTTAATCCTGGCATAATACTTCCCATTGATTTTTATTACTGTCGTAGGCACATGGGAGAAAGTCCCGTCAGGGTTCACTACTACACCGGTGGTTATTTTATCAGGATCTACACCTTCAGGTATCGCAAACATCCGTTCCACATAATTATTAAACTTAGATACCTGAATTGTTTTATCCCCACCGGTACACTCTATTTCTAATTCAACAGGCTTGACTACCAACTGGTAATTACCTTTCACTGCGATATCTTCAACAACCCTGACGATTTCTTCTTCAGGTTCAGCAATTTTTACTTTTACCTTTATGTCTTTAAGCTCTACCTGCTCTCCTATTTGGGCAGAAATTTCGTTAATGTTTATCTGGGCGGCAGGTATTGTATAGATAACTCTCTCTGTTTTTATCTCCAGGACAGCCTCTTTATCCTCCATTTTCCTGACGATCTTTCCTGTAAGCTCACCTACCACAACATCAGAACCGTCATTTACCGGGATAATTATTTTTACCTTAGCCCCGGCCTGGTTAAGTTTTTCTTCTATCTTATCTTCATCAACGGTAACGGTGGTTACTGTTCGGTCTCCTTCATTAGTTGTTTCAGCATCCCCTACATCATCTATACTGTCCTCTTCTGCGGGATCACTATCGTTGTTATCATTACTGCTGCTTCTGCTGGGGGGACTGGCCCTGGTAATTGTTATTTCATATATTTTAGTGGTTACTCCATCCTGAGCGTATACGACTACTGCTACTGAATTAGAACCTGCATCTAAACCGATAACTTCAGAAGGAGCGCCGCTATTTGTGGCTGCACCGTTGACTTTTATTGTGGCTGTTTCATCATAGACTGCAGCTGTTACGGTAGTCTGGTATACACTGTTGGCCACACTGGCTGTGTAGCTTGTTGTATCACCGGAAAATGCCGGAGTAAGGATGCCGCTGCTTATGGAAAGGCTCGACAGGTCTGCGTTACTTGAGGGTGCTGTTATAAAGTTCCATGTTACTGCATCTGATATGCCTGCAAAGTTGTTGCCTGCCATATCCTCAAAGGCTGTTGCATCTACCTGTAAATAATAAGCAGTATCACTTATCAGTGTTGAATCAGGATTTACAGTTATTGCATCTGTTCCTCCGCCTGATACTTTTGCACCTGTTACATCTATTGCTTCTATTACACTGTCATCTGACGATTTTTTTATAGTTATATTCCCTGCTCCCACAACTACATTTTCATCAAAAGTAATCACTAAGTTATTATTCACTCCTACACCTACGGCATTATCTGCAGGGGTTAGAGTATTTACTGTTGGCGGTGTCTGATCATTCAATGCCTTGACACCTGTTGTTTCCCCTGCTCCTGTTGCATTTCCTGCTTCATCATATACTGAGGCACCGTCTGCCGGGGTTATCTCTATTGTTTCATTTCCGTCAGGTGTTCCTGTTATGTTTAGAAATAATCTTACTGTTGTCTCCCCTCCTGTAAGGGCTGATGCTGTGCCTTCATCTGCATTGTCATTTTGCTTCACGGAACTTATTGCTGCACCTGTTGCCGTTCCTCCGTTTTGCGTAAATGTAAGACTTAATTTATCTGCTGTTAAGGCTGCAGTGCCATCACCTGTTCCATATATTCCTTCACTGAATACCACATCCATGTATGAGTTGTCCGCTGCCAGTGTCCCTGATGATATCATTGCCGGGGCAGAATCCCATGCAGCAGCTAATAGACCTGCTGCATCCGTGGCCAGGGCATTACCCGCTAAGTCCTGCACCGTCCCATTGCCTCCTGCGGTATACTTTACCGTGACTCCTTCTTTTGCTGATATACCCATGTCGGCAACGGTCAGCACCACATGAGCCGCATCAACCCCCTGGGCTATACCACTTACTGCATATGTTGTTAACGGGTCTCCTGTCTCTTCTACCGTAAAGCCCCCGTCATTGGCCTTGGCAATGTCAGTGCTGTCTTTGCTCAATGTCACTGTTATCTGTGTATCACTGTCTCTTACTACACTTACCAGCGTTGGCGGTGTCTTATCATTCAATGCCTTGACACCTGTTGTTTCCCCTGCTCCTGTTGCATTACCTGCTTCATCATATACTGAGGCACCATCTGCCGGGGTTATCTCTATTGTTTCATTTCCGTCAGGTGTTCCTGTTATGCTTAGAAATATTCTTACTGTTGTCTCCCCTCCTGTAAGGGCTGATGCTGTGCCTTCATCTGCATTGTCATTTTGCTTCACGGAACTTATTGCTGCACCAGTTGCCGTTCCTCCGTTTTGAGTAAATGTAAGGCTTAATTTATCTGCTGTTAAGGCTGCAGTGCCATCACCTGCTCCATATATTCCTTCGCTGAATACTACATCTATGTAAGAGTTATCCGCTGCCAGTGTCCCTGATGATATCATTGCCGGGGCAGAATCCCATCCTGCCGCTGAGACACCTGCTGCATCAGTGGCCAGGGCATTACCCGCTAAGTCCTGTACTGTTCCATTGCCTCCTGCGGTGTATTTTACTGTTATACCTTCCTTTGCTGATATACCCATGTCGGCAACAGTCAGCACCACATGAGCCGCATCAACCCCCTGGGCTATGGAAGCTACAGCATAGGTCGTACCCGCATCCCCGGTTTCTTCTACCGTAAAGCCTCCGTCATTGGCCTTGGCAATGTCAGTGCTGTTTTCACTCAGGGTTACTGTTATCTGTGTATCACTGTCCCTTACTGCACTTACCAGCGTTGGCGGTGTCTTATCATTCAATGCCTTTACACCTGTTGTTTCCCCTGCTCCTGTTGCATTTCCTGCTTCATCATATACTGAGGCACCGTCTGTCGGGGTTATCTCTATTGTTTCATTTCCGTCAGGTGTTCCTGTTATGTTTAGAAATAATCTTACTGTTGTCTCCCCTCCTGTAAGGGCTGATGCTGTGCCTTCATCTGCATTGTCATTTTGCTTCACGGAACTTATTGCTGCACCTGTTGCCGTTCCTCCGTTTTGCGTAAATGTAAGACTTAATTTATCTGCTGTTAAGGCTGCAGTGCCATCACCTGTTCCATATATTCCTTCACTGAATACCACATCCATGTATGAGTTGTCCGCTGCCAGTGTCCCTGATGATATCATTGCCGGGGCAGAATCCCATGCAGCAGCTAATAGACCTGCTGCATCCGTGGCCAGGGCATTACCCGCTAAGTCCTGCACCGTCCCATTGCCTCCTGCGGTATACTTTACCGTGACTCCTTCTTTTGCTGATATACCCATGTCGGCAACGGTCAGCACCACATGACCTGCATCCGTACCCTGGGCTATACCACTTACTGCATATGTCGTTAACGGGTCTCCTGTCTCTTCTACCGTAAAGCCCCCGTCATTGGCCTTGGCAATGTCAGTGCTGTCTTCACTCAGGGCCACTGTTACCTGTGTATCACTGTCTCTTACTACACTCACTAAAACAGGTGCTGTATTATCTATTGAAAATGTCAAAGTATCACTTCCGGCATATGCATTGCCGGCCAAATCCGTACCTGCTGCTGTTACTGTTGCAGCTGCATTTCCTGCAGGAACTGTCCAGTCATATGTCCAGACAGTGCTGTCCCCGCTGTCTGTCATAGCCGCTCCTGCTACTCCGCCATTGGTAATAGTTATTGTGGGAGTATTTGTTATGGCTTCACTGAAGGTCGCGGTTATGGTTACTGTTTCATTTTGTTTAACTATATCGTCAGCATCATTGTCCGACAATGTTACCGTTGGAGCTGTATTATCTATTGTGAATGTCAAAGTGTCGCTTCCGGCATATCCATTGCCGGCCAAATCCGCTCCTGCTACTGTTACAATTGCAGTTGCATTCCCCGCAGGTACTGTCCAGTCATATGTCCAGGCAGTGCTGTCCCCGCTGTCTGTCATAGCTGCTCCTGCCACCCCGCCATTGGTAACAGTTATTGTAGGAGTATTTGTCATGGCTTCACTGAAGGTCGCGGTTATGGTTACTGTGTCGTTTTGTTTGACTATGTTGTCAGCTTCGTCATCAGTCAAGACAACTGTTGGTACTGTTCTGTCCACAGCAAAACTGTAAGTTGTTGAAGGGTTACTCTGATTTCCGGCGCTATCTCTTGCAACAGCTAATATATTATATGTACCGGTTGTAAACGGGTCTGAGGAGAGGTCAACACTCCAATTGCCAAATTCATCTGTTTGGCCTAATCCCCACGGGTCAAAGGTATCGGCATTAAATATTTCTATATAGCTGTTGGCCTCTGCGGTCCCGGAGAATACCAAAGTATTATCATTCGTTATTTTATCACTTGCAGATGCACCGGTATCATCAGCCAAGGAAGTTATTACCGGAGGCTCAGGCGCTGTTAGGTCAATTATAACTGTGAATCCCGGTGATAATGCTCCTGTATTACCCGCAGCATCAGTTGCCGCTGCGGTGAACACATAGGTCCCTTCTGGTAATGCAGTCCCTGTATAATCAAAGCTCCAGCTTCCACTTCCGTCCGCTGTTGTTGTACCTATAGATACCTCATCTTTAAAGACCTCTACTATACTGCCTGCCTCTGCCGTACCTTCTATTTTAAGGGTTTGGTCTTTAGTAATCCCATCGAACCCGCTTGCTCCCAGATCCTGGATTATAGATGGTACTGCAAGGCCATTTGGAGCTGTATTGTCTATTGTGAATGTTAAAGTGTCGCTTCCAACATATGCATTGCCGGCCAAATCCGTCCCTGCTACAGTTACTGTTGCAGCTGCATTTCCTGCAGGAACTGTCCAGTCATATGTCCAGGCAGCGCTGTCTCCGCTGTCTGTCATGGCGGCCCCTGTAACTCCGCCATTGGTAATGGTTATTGTGGGAGCATTTGTCATGGCTTCGCTAAAGGTCGCTGTTATGGTTACTGTATCGTTTTGTTTGACTATGTTATCAGCTTCGTTATCAGTCAGAACAACTGTTGGTGGTGTTACGTCGGCTGTTGTAAAGTTCCATGTCGTCATATCTGCTATTCCGGCGAAGCTGTTACCTGTTTCATCATCAAATGCTGTTGCATCTATCTGTACATAATACCCCGTTTCTCCTGCCAGAGCAGTATTCGGATTTATGGTTATCGTATCTGTTCCTCCACCTGTTACATTTCCACCCGTTACATCTATTGCTTCTATTGTACTGTCATCTGATGACCTTTTTATTGTTATATTCCCTGTTCCCACCACAACATTTTCATCAAATGTTATTACCATGTTGTCATTTACCCCTATATCTACTGCATTATCTGCCGGGCTTAAGCTGCTTATGGAAGGTGGTGTGGTATCTGTAGCATAAGTAACTACAAGCTGTGGTGGATAGTTAAAATCTTCCCTGCTGTCAAAAGCAAAATCGTTATCTGTTGCATCTTCATAGCCGGTTAAAACAAATGTAGCAACACCATCTCCTGCTGCCTGTGTAAGCACAAAGTCTGTTACATCAAATTCTTTCCACTGACCTTGAGTTATGTTACTATCATTAGTTATTATAGAATAGTCTTGAGAAGGGATTGAAGTATCGGGTTCACTCCAGGCATCACTGTTTGAGCCATACAAATTAACAACAGGGCTTCCGTTTTTTTGTGAAATATATATTTTTAATGCCGCACCTGTAATCGTCCCGCTAACTGAATTTAAGTCAAATTGTAATGCAGCTCTTTCATAGTTAACCCCATCAGAAATATAACACCCAACCATAAGAACAGAATGATCTGGCACAATAAAATTATCATTATTATTATAGTTACCCCAGTTATCCAAGTAATAATCTTTAGTTGATGGAATTTCGGCTGCTTTTACTTTCTCAATATATATGAAACTCATACAAATTAAAAAAACCAGAATTACTCCTAAAAGTTTTTTAATCATGTGCCTCTCTCCTTAATATAAAATTATGATTGTACCCGAAAATGATCTCGTCCACAATTTTTCATTAATAGTTCTTTTTCTCTTTACTCCTACAATTTCCCTGCAACTTCGACGAATTTGTATTATTTATTTCCTTTTTCACTACCTAAAAAGCCCTCCACTTAGCCAGGTCAGCTAATGTAGAGGGCTGCGTGATATTTTTAGTCATAAAAATATGATAAGACAAGGGGTAGATGTGTTCCGGAAGGCGGAGTCTGTCGTCCGCCGGAGGAATTCATCTACCCCTGTCCTTATTACAATTTAATACTCAACAAATATAGGATTTACCTCTACAACACCTTGGCCTGCCCACGGTAAATCAGTCCCCTGGTCCCGTCCACCGTAACGGTAATCCCCGTCTCCAAAATAGAGGCAGCGCCGTCTACTCCGACGATAACCGGAATCCCCAGGTTGATGCCAACAATAGCTGCATGTGAAGTAAGCCCGCCGGCTTCTGTTATCACCGCACCGGCCTTTTCCATAGCAGGGACAAAATCCCTGTCAGTGGCAGCAGTCACCAAAATATCCCCCGAAGCAATAACGCGTTCAGCTTCCTGCGCATTTTTGACAACCCGGACGGTCCCGGTTACTGCCCGGACCCCTATACCGGTCCCCCTGGCAATTACATCACCGACAATATGAACCTTAATCATATTAGTGGTTCCGGGAACCCCGACCGGAATTCCCGCTGTAATTACCACCAGGTCACCACTATGGATAAGACCGGCTTCAAGGGCTCCCCTGGTTGCCGCCTCTATCATTTCATCAGTACTGTCTGTCTCTGTAACCAGTAATGGTGATACTCCCCAGACAATGGTCAGCTTACGCACCACTTCCTTTTTCGGAGTAACCGCGATAACCCTCGCCTGGGGCCGGTATTTGGAAACCATCCGTGCGGTATGGCCAGACTTTGTTGAAGTAATGATTGCCGTGGCTCCCAGATTGAAGGCGGTGGAAGATGTGGCATAACTGATAGCATCTGTCACAGTCCGTCCTGGGGCAATTTCTTTCCGGCCCAGGATTTCCTTAAAACCGAGCGCCCTTTCAGTCCTTACGGCAATCCTGTCCATCATGGCTACTGCCTCCACCGGATACTTGCCGGCTGCAGTCTCACCTGACAGCATCAGGGCATCTGTCCCATCAAATATAGCATTAGCCACATCTGTAGCTTCTGCTCTGGTAGGACGCGGGTTACTTATCATGGAATCTAGCATCTGGGTGGCTGTGATTACCGGTTTTCCCAGCCTGTTGCACCTTTCAATAATCATCTTCTGAATCAGGGGCACCTCTTCAGTAGGGGTTTCCACCCCCAGATCGCCCCTGGCCACCATAATCCCATCGGCAACCTTCAGTATTTCGTCTATATTTTCCACACCCTGGTGGTTTTCAATCTTGGCTATGATCTGGATACAGGACTCATTTTCCTCCAGTACCTTTCTGATTTGAAGGACATCTGAAGCGGTCCTGACAAAGGAAGCGGCAATGAAATCGAAATCATTTACCACGGCAAACCTGATGTCTGCCACATCCTTTTCCGTAACGGCAGGGAGGTTTACTACCTGCCCGGGCAGGTTAATGTTCTTCCGGCTCCCAATCTCGCCGCCGCTGACAATGCGGCAGTGTATTTCCTTCCCCTCTACAGACTCGACCTCAAGCTCTACCAGCCCGTCGGCAATGAGTATTTTCGAGCCCTGGCAGACATCGCCCGGCAGCCCCTGGTAGCTGACAGAAAGCCTCTCCGCAGTACCTTTGATCTCCTCTGTGGTCAGTGTTATTCGCTTACCTTCCTCCAGAGTAATCCTGTCAGCCTCCAAAATACCGGTCCTAACTTCCGGTCCCTTGGTGTCCAGCATTATCCCTACTACCGCATTCAGTTCTCCGGCAGCCTGGCGGATTAAGGCAACATTGGCGGCGTGTTGTTGATGGTTGCCGTGGGAAAAATTCAGCCTGGCAACATTCATTCCTTTGGAAATCATTTCTTTGAGAATCTCCACAGAATCACTTGCCGGGCCAACAGTACATACAATTTTTGTGCGTCTCATGGTAACCACCCCGTTTAAATGGCAAGAATACTTGCCAGTTCATAGACCGACCTGTCAATAGTCTTCTCCTGGCTTAAAGCGTAATCTATATCAAAATCTTTAAGGCTTCCCGATATCATACCCACCATTTTGGCGGTTTCACCTTTGACCAGCAAATCAACAGCCAGCGCGCCCATCCTGCTGGCAATAACCCGGTCAAAAGAGGTGGGGGTTCCCCCCCTTTGAATATGACCCAGGATGGTGACTTTGGTCTCAGAACCGGTCCTTTCCTGAATCAACCTGCCGATTTCTATTCCACTGCCTGCCCCCTCGGCAACAATGATGATACTGTGGAGTTTACCGCGCTGCATGCCCCGCTCAAGCTTTTCGATGATGTCATTAATATTGACACCCATTTCAGGAATCAGGATAGACTCCGCCCCTCCTGCCAGACCTGCTTCAAGAGCAATAAAGCCGGAGTTGCGTCCCATGACCTCAATGACATAAGTCCTCTCATGGGAAGTGGCCGTATCCCTTATCTTGTTGACAGCATCTACTACATTGTTGACAGCGGTATCAAATCCTATAGTATAATCGGTGCAGGGAATGTCATTGTCAATAGTGCCTGGGACTCCGATGAACCTGATACCGTGTTCCCTGCCCAGCGCCTGGGCCCCTCTGAAGGAACCATCCCCACCGATGACGACCAGACCTTCAATCCCCTGACTCCTCAGGTTCCCGGCGGCTTTCGTACGCCCCTCCGGGGTCCGGAAATTCTCCGACCTGGCGGTCCTGAGCATTGTCCCGCCGCGATAGATGATATCTGCCACAGAACTCAGGTTCATTTCCCTGAATTCACCCCGAATCAGGCCGGAATAACCGCGCTGGATTCCGACAACCTCCAGCCCGCTGAAAATGGCTTTTCTTACCACAGCCCTGATAGCAGGGTTCATTCCGGGGGCATCGCCGCCGCTAGTTAAAACACCGATTTTTTTCAATCCTGTAGCCTCCTTAACTAACAGTGGCCATTGAATGTCATCTGTATTCTATCCGGAAATAAATTGTCCTATGCCACGGAATTTCTCGTATCTTTTCTGCAGCATTTCTGCAACAGGCATTTCCTTTAGACTGTCAAGGTTCTTTTTAAGGTTATCCCCCAGCCGGGCAGCTATTTCCTTAGGATTCCGGTGAGCCCCGCCGAGAGGTTCCGGGACAATCTCATCAATTATTCCCAACTCCGCCAGATCATAGGCAGTCATCTTCATAGCCCCAACAGCTTCCTGGGCTCTGGTTGGGTCCTTCCATAATATTGAAGCAAAGGATTCGGGAGAAATCACGGAAAACACCGAGTTTTCCAGCATCATCAGGCGATCACCCACCGCAATGGCCAGGGCGCCCCCACTCCCTCCTTCACCGATTATCGTATTAATTACAGGAACCCTTAGCTGCATCAGGCGGGTCAGGTTAACCGCAATGGCCCTTGCCTGGCCCCGCTCCTCGGCGCCCATACCGCAGTGAGCGCCCGGGGTATCAACAAAGGTGAATACAGGCCGCCCGAATTTCTCAGCCTGCTCCATCAGCCTAAGCGCCTTGCGGTTCCCTTCAGGATTTGGCATACCGAAGTTTCGGGCCAGGTTCTCCTTGGTATCTTTTCCCTTGGCATGGCCGATAACCGTAACCGGCACTCCCCGAAACCTGGCAATTCCGCCAATAACGGCCCTGTCATCACCAAAATAGCGGTCACCGTGCAATTCGATGAACTCCTCAAAAATATGTTTAATATATTCCAGAGTCCCCGGCCTTTCAGGATGCCGGGCAATGGTAACCCGCTGAACTGGGGTAAGCTTGCCAAATATCTCTTTTTTAAGCGCCTCTGCCTTGGCCTGCATTATCTTTATTTCTTCCGCAAGGTCAATTCCCTGTTCACTGCTGAAGTTTTTTAATTCCTCAATTTTGGCCTCCAGCTCGGAAATAGGCTTTTCAAACTCAAGCATAATGCTGGGCATCTGCATTTCCTCCGGTCATATGTAAGTCTAGAATTTTAATCAGAGTATTCCTTAATTCGGCTCTGGGTACTACCATATCTACAAGTCCATGATCCAACATAAATTCTGCCGTCTGGAAGCCCTCAGGCAGTTTTATTTTCATTGTCTGTTCGATTACCCGCGGCCCTGTAAATGCTATTAGCGAGCCGGGTTCGGCAATGATAATATCACCCATGGAGGCAAAGCTGGCCAAAACCCCTCCCGTTGTAGGATCGGTAAGAACAGTTATATACAAAAGCCCGGCTTCATGTAACCTGGCCAGAGCTCCACACGTTTTGGCCATCTGCATCAGGGAAATAACCCCTTCCTGCATTCTGGCCCCACCTGATGCAGTAAACATAATCAGGGGGATATTTTTCTCCATGGCCCGCTCGACTGCCCGGGTGACTTTCTCTCCAACAACAGAACCCATGCTGCCCATGATGAAATTATTGTCCATGACCCCTATCACAACAGGTTTTCCTCCGACAACTGCTTCACCTGTCACAACTGCTTCATTTAATCTGGTAACCTCCACCGCAGCGGCAACTTTAGCCGGGTAATCCTCAAATCCAAGCGGATTGGTGGACAGAAGGCCGGCATCTGTTTCCACAAAGCTGCCCTCATCAACAGTTATCTTAATCCGTTCCCGGGCTCCGACACGGAAGTAGCCCCCGCACTTCCGGCAGGTTTTCAGGCCCTTCTCAAGCTCCTTGGCATAAAGAATTTCATTGCAGTTAGGACATTTCTGCCATAAACCGTCAGGCATATCTTTTTTAACTGTATCAGCATGTACGGTAACATATTTCGGTTTGCGAAAAAGATCCTTAAACATCAGAGACTATGCACCTCATTTCCCTCTGTTAAACTAAGCGCCGGCTGAACAGCCCCCATTACACCCACTAGTACTTTTGGGGTCAGTAATCTTTACCGGCGTTTAATTAACAACAGCCAACCTGCGCCAATGCCAGCATCGTGTACCGGTCATTGGCAGGGTTGACTCACAATGTTTTTTAATCAGTATATGCCGTTTGGTCATCCTACAGCACTGTTAAGAATCTCCATAGCTTCATCTACTTCTGATTCGGGAACAAGTATCTCAACAGCCCCCGTATCGTTCCCATGCGGCAATCCAATAGCACGTAACGTAACTAACAAGCCTTCATTGCTCAACACTCTTTGCAGGTTTTCAGCAACTGATTTATTAGGCGCTATATAGACTACTGTCCACACGTCCAAGCCCCCTATCCGCTACATTCAATGGGATGGAACAATTCTTTCATAGTCCTTCGACTAGTATTATCTATATTCCTTTATTTTTAAACAAATAAAATAGAAAATCCAGAGCAGAACCCTGGACAAATTTATTGCTAAAGACCTGACTCGCACAGGCCGTGTTTAGTCAGTATCTGGGCCTTGCCCCGAATCTTCATGGCCGACGTGTGTTCAGTAAATTGGGCTATCATAACTTCTCCCTTGTCAAGTTTTTCCGTATGATGAAACTTGGTATCCTGCCCTCGCGTCAGACCTATAATATTAACACCGTTTTCCATGGCCTTAATGACAATATATTCACCGACAATCTGTGTTTCCTTCAAATTCCTCACCTCACATCAATTCTCAGGCAAAGTAATGATACCACAATTTGTGGTTCTTTGCAAGAAATCCCTGGCAGCAAACGCCTTAATCCTTAAGACATACAGACTCCTCACCCAGGAGCCGGACCAATTCTGCGAGAGCTCCGGGCCGACCGTCTACCCACCACTCCCTGGTCGTCTTGACGACCTTTTTGTTTGATTCAAAGTATAGTACTACTGGGTTATCTCCCCGATTACGGCGCAAAATTTCCTTTATTCCTGATAACGGGTCCTCTCCATCTCCTTCGGGCACCTTTAGGTAAACGGTTGCCGGATGCCTCTCATCAAGACCGGAAATCTTTTCTGCAATCACCTTGGCCTGCTCATCCCTGGTGTTGAAGTTGATCCTTCCCCTGACAAGTAGAGCCGCATCAGGTTTCAGGAGAAACCGGTTTTCCCTGTATACTCTTGGGAAAATCACCACTTCCACACTGCCAAGCAGGTCTTCCAGGACTAAAAAGACCATGGGTTCCCCCTTCCGGGTGGTAATCTGACGCATCCCTGCCACCATCCCGCCGATAATAACCGGGGTTTCGTCGGCCAACTCTGCAAGCTGTGCCGTATTATGGGAAACCTTTTCCCTGAGAATACCCTCATATTCTTTCAGGGGATGCCCGCTAATATACAGCCCCAGAAGTTCCTTCTCCATTGCCAGCATCTCCCTGGCAGGGAACTCAGGAACATCAGGCAGGGGCTCCGCAGTCTTGTCCAGAACAGGACTGTCCTCTCCCAGATCAAAGAGGGATATCTGACCATTAGCCCTGTCCCTCTGACTTTGCTGGGCGGCATCCATACATCTGTCAGTAGCAGCCATTAGCTGGGCGCGTTTTGCCCCCAGCGAATCCATAGCCCCACATTTAATCAGACTCTCCAAGGTCCGTTTGGTAACGTGACGGTGGTCCACCCGTTCACAGAAATCCTGCAGTGACCCGAACGGCCCGTCCTCTTTGCGGGCGGCAATGATATTCTCAATTGCTGACCGGCCGACATTTTTCACAGCCGCCAGGCCAAACCGGATCTTGTCACCCACAACCGTAAAACTGACCAGGCTTTCATTAACATCGGGTGGAAGGACATCAATCCCTTCCTTACGGCATTCCTCAATATACAGGGCCACCTTGTCACCGGAATCGATAGCTCCGGTGAGCAGCGCTGCCATAAAGGCTACCGGATAATTGGCCTTCAAATAAGCAGTCTGGTATGACACCAGGGCATAAGCGGTACTGTGGCTCTTATTAAAGCCGTAACCGGCAAAGTACTCCATCAGGTCAAAAATCTGTCCGGCAATCTCCGGGGCAATTCCTTTTCCCCTGGCGCCCTCAATAAACTGGCTTCTGAGCCCGGAAATTACTTCGGGTTTCTTTTTACCCATGGCACGCCTCAGCAAATCGGCTTCTCCCATGGTAAAGCCGGCCAGGTCTCCCGCAATCCGCATAACCTGTTCCTGGTACAGAATAACACCATAGGTCTCCCGCAGAATCGGTTCCAATGACGGGTGCAGGTACGTACTCGCGCTCTCGCCGTGTTTGCGCCTGATAAAGTCTTCGACCATCCCGCTCCCCAGAGGACCGGGACGATACAGGGCCACCAGGGCAATGATGTCTTCAAAGACCTCTGGCTTTAACTCCTTAAGAATCGCTCTCATCCCGGAGCTTTCCAGCTGGAAAACCCCGATACTCTCCCCCCTCCCCAGCATCTCAAAGGCAGCCGGGTCATCCATGGGGATGCTGTCAATATCTATCTCCTCACCTAAGGTGTGTTTGATAACTGTCAGGGCATCATCAATTATGGTCAGGGTCTTCAGACCCAACAGATCCATTTTCAGGAGCCCGATTTCTTCCACAGTATCCTTGGGAAACTGTGTTGCCACCAGACCGTCAGTGGCCCTGTACAGGGGCAGATAGGCAGTCAGCGGCTCTTTCCCGATCACCACCCCGGCGGCATGGGTGGAGGCATGCCTGGGCATACCCTCTATAGCCCTGGCCATATCAAGCAGCTTCTTCACACCGGGGTCAATGTCATAAAGCTGACGCAGTTCAGTCCCGTTCTCCAGCGCCCGGTCAAGGGTGATGCCCAGTTCCGCAGGCACCAGCTTGGCCACCCGGTCCACATCGGCATATGGCATATTCAGCGCCCTGCCCACATCCCTGATGGCAGCACGGGCTGCCATGGTACCAAAGGTGATAATCTGGGCCACCCGGTCTTCCCCATAGTGCTCAACCACATAACGGATGACCTGTTCCCGTTTTTCATAACAAAAGTCGATATCGATATCAGGCATGGACACCCGTTCGGGGTTCAGAAACCGCTCGAACAGTAGGTCATATTTAAGTGGGTCAACATTAGTAATCCCCAGAACATAGGCGACCAGGCTCCCGGCAGCGCTGCCGCGCCCCGGACCTACCGGAATTCCGTTCTCCCTGGCAAACCTGACAAAATCCCATACTATCAGGAAATAACCGGGGAACCCCATGTCAGCAATTACCTTAAGCTCATAATCCAGCCTCTCCCTGACTTCCGGCCCGGCCCCGGGATAACGGTCAGCCAGCCCCTTGAGGCACAATTCCTCCAGATAACTTTCCACAGTATGGCCTTGGGGAATCCGGTAATCAGGCAGGTAAGTATGTTCAAAGTCAAGCGCAACATTGCACCTTGCGGCTATTTTCACCGTATTGGCCAGGGCCTCCGGGTATTCTCCGAAAAGCAGGCGCATCTCGGCAGCATCCTTGAAATAGAACTCCTGAGTCCCAAAGTCCATGCGGTCTGTGTCCCCCAAGGTCTTTCCGGTTCCAATACAGAGGAGTACATCCTGGACCTCGGCATCTTCTTTTTTGACATAATGAATATCATTAGTGACCACCAGAGGAATCCCCAGTTCGCGGCTTATCTTAACCAGCTCAGCATTTACCGCCCGCTGACCCTCCAAGCCGTGTTCCTGCATTTCAAGGAAAAAGTTCCCCCTGCCAAATATGTCTTCATACTCCCTGGCTGCTTCCCTGGCCAGGTTAAACTGCGAATTCTTGATTGCGGTGGCAACTTCCCCGCCCAGGCAGGCGCTCAGGGCAATCAGCCCCTGGCCGTGTTTCCTTAGGGCTTCCTTATCGGTCCTGGGCTTATAATAGAAGCCATGGGTATAGGCACAGGAAACTATATTCAGCAGATTGCGGTAGCCTGTCTCGTTTTCAGCCAAAAGGACCAGGTGGTAATTGGCATCATCCTTACCCGCTTCCCGATTCTCCATTGACCTTGGTGCCACATAGACCTCACAGCCAAGGATAGGTTTTATGCCGGCTTTGTGAGCCGCCTTATAGAAATCGATAACCCCAAACATAGCCCCATGGTCGGTAATGGCCAGCGCCGGCATACCCCTTTCAGCGGCAAGGGCAACCAGTTCCCTGATGCGGGCCGCCCCGTCAAGGAGGCTGTATTCGGTGTGTACATGAAGATGAACGAAATCCTGCATAATTATTGGCCTCCATTAAAATCGCCATATCTTGAGAGTAAAATTCCCTGACTTATAATTCGCTCTAAAAAGTATTATTTCCTCTACAGGTTTATGTTTTTGTCTGTTTCCACATACAAATGCCCTCCTATAGTAGTTTTTTATTTTACCATAGGAGGGCTCTTTTGGGTTTATCCGGGATCAGATCTTACTTTTAGTTTAGTGAAGCCCGATTGCCGTACTAATTTTAGAACGGCCAGGGAAGGTCAGGTGTAAGCAGGTCAACGCCGTCTGAAACTGCTTCACCGACCCCGCCGACAAACTCTACCAGGCGGTTCTTGCCGGCATGATCATGTACTATAAGAAGCTTAACCCCTACTTTCAGTTTATCCTGAGGGACAGTTGCACTCCAGTTTTCCGTGCGGTCATTTGTGCCTATCCACGAACCATCTACTCCATAGCTCTGCTGTGATGAAACCCAGATAATAACATTATTGGCATCAAGAAGACCTACTGCAACTCCTCCGGTAAATCCGGACGTCCTGGCATCTGTCCAGGTCCGGGTGGTCACCTGTAAAAATCCTGCACTATTTAGAGTAGCATTGGACTCCATGTGCTGGTCAGAATCATCGTCTATTTTATCATTCCGGTTATGAGCCGTAAGTGGGAAAATATTCTGCCAGGAGGTATCTTCCACCTGTGCAGCCGGCGGGTTTGCAGGCTGTGTTGCTGCCGGAGGGGCAGCAGGCTGGGTTCCGTTGTTGGGCTGGTCCGGTGCAGTTATATCAACTGTATCGGTTTCGGCATTCCAGCCAACTGTCAATCCCAATGCCTCTGCGATGGCCCTGGCAGGAAGAAATGTCCTGCCGCCTTCAATAAACGCAGTGGTATCCATGGTAAATACCTGACCATTAACCTCAAAGGTCTTATCACCGATTTTAAGCCTTACAGACCGGTCGCCAAGGGTAAGTAAAACTGTCTGCGCAGCAGGGTCCCACTGGAGCTCTGCTCCGAAGGCCTCAGCAATCGCCCGTAAGGGCAGCACTGTCCTGTTGTCCTGGTTGATAAACGGCTTGACATCCGCTTCCAGGGGTACGCCGTTAACATTTACGGTAACATATTTCTTTACTGTTACCGTATTTGTATTTGTCACCGTATTCTGCTGGTTAACCTGGTTATTGCTGCCGATATTGCTGTTATTTATGGTGGTATTCCCTGATATGTTAATATTTATGTTCGAGGTATTATCGGTTGTGGTGTTATTGTTGATCGTTGTATTAGTAGTTCCTGCTCCTATATCTCCGGTAACTCCCGGAACAGGACCAATTGTTTCTTCAGCATAGGCCATAACTGCAAAGGAAATAACCAAAGCCAGCGCCAAAACCAGGCTTAGAACCCTCTTCTTTAAAACCTTTTTGTTCAATACCTTCATCTCCCTTTTTCTTCTTACAGCCCGGCACCCGTTTTAACAATCACAGTTTTGTTGGCCTGATCCCATTCCACAGTGGCTCCCAGCGCCTGACTTACAGCCCGGACCGGTATATATGTACGTGAAGATTTAATAACAGCCAGGGTATCCATTGCCTGCACGTTTCCGTCCACTTCGATAACCTGTTGTCCGATAGGAACCCGGACAACTCTCTGCCCCTGGCTGAGAGCGGCAATTCTTTCCCTAGGGTCCCACTGGACCGCTGCACCCAACTTTTCGGCTATGGCCCGGAACGGGACCATTACCCGGTTGTTCTTATTGATAAATGGCGGGGCATCACCGGGATTCATCTGCTCACCATTGACAACAATCTTCACATACTCGACAGCCGTGCTGGCCGAATTATAGTTGGCCACTGTAGTTGTCTGGTTAACCTGGTTGTTGCTGGCAATATTGCTGTTGGTAATTGTGCTGTCACTTATATTTACCGTTGTATTAGCCTCATTTGTTATATCTGTTTCATTTATGATTGTTTCAGAGTTATCCTCATAGATATTTGTTACCGGAGCCGGCTGGTCGGTAGTGCCGTATACTTGGTTGGAATAACCTGAAGTGCCGGCACTGTTGTATGCTGCAACCCGGAAGTAGTAAGTCCGCTCAGGAGAAAGTTCGTCACTGGTAAAATAGGTTTCATCTGGTCCAACCTCCCCCACCTGGCTCCAGTTACTGCTGCCGGTCCTCCGTTCGACCGTGAAACCTGTTTCATTAGATGAGTTGTCACTCCATTCTATGGTTATTTCAGTGGAAGTAGTTGCCCCGATTATTAAATCAGATGGTGCGGCAGGTACAACAATTAGAGGCCCACGGATAAGTGAATCGTCAATTATTATAGGGTTATCAATTATAGGGTTATCAATTATAGGATTATCAATTATTAATGAGGGATCCTCGATGATTGGATCATACTTTATAGGAAAGGTAAGAGCCGCTGATACAGGTGTGAAAAAGAACATATTACATAACATTATGCCTGAAACCAGTAATGTACAAAGAGACATCTGTCTCTGTTTCATCATCACACCCCCTTTCCGAACAGTTTTCTACAGAAAAAACAAATCTGCACTTAAAGTCATTGTACTATTTTGATAAGTATAAATGCTATCAAGATATTGCGATTGTTTTTGTGGATATTGCTGTGTTTTTATGAATATTGGGTATTGTTTTTGTAATAATTACTGTGTTCTCCCCGCCAGGCGCGTATGCTGACAGGAATGCATATTTACCGCCCACATTTTACATTATATGTTTAAGGTTATATTTCTAAAGAAAACTTAGAGGAGGATTGAAGATGCCAGAATACATTGTGCAAGTGAACCAGGATAACAGTATTGACATTCCGCCGGCAGTAAGGGACAGGCTCGCCCTGGAACCAGGGGACAAGATTGTGATGAGATTCGATAATGCGGCAGAACACGTGGTAATGGGAAAACTTCCTATGGAAGCGGCTGAAAAGGCTCGGGAACTGGAGGGAAGGCAGGGAAAAACAATAAAAATAAGCCCGTAATCCGGGTTATCGGGGGTGTGCCCCCTTTGAACAAGAAAATTGACACCGAAGATAACTTTTTCGGAGTCAGTTTTCTTGTTTTTCAGTCAATGTAAAGGAAATATTGCCAGCCTGACGAACAGATAGATTATAGAAACCTTGGGGGGCTATCACATGTCATCTGTTCAGAAAAAAAACTGTTTGAAATGGGAGAACTCAAAATTGTATCCGGTTATTTCACCTGAAGGAGAACTTCTTGGTCACGGCCGCCTTGTTGATGACCGTTATATCAGGCTATTCAATCACCTGATGTCAACAGGCCGGCCCCCCAGACCAGTTAAAAAGCCCATTGAACTCTCAATATACCCGGTGCTTGCTGAAGATGGCCGGGTTGTGGGGGAAGTACCTCTGATCAACAGGAGTTATATCCTGGCAAACAGGTTTACGGTGAGCCATTATATTAATTATGAGGTGGAAGGCGAGATAACCTGATTTTCTACCTCGGCTGATTCCCCATAGATCTTATTGTATGCTATATCCCAGCGTTTTCTGGTTAGCACTTCAGTTTTGGGTTCATCCTGTTCATAATAATATATTGCATAAATATCCCCCGTATCCTGATTCATAAACATCCTGGCTGTTGCTTCATCAATGTTTTCACCGACAACCCAGTACAGGACCCGGTATCCCTTAACAACATCAAGCATATGAACACGGAGGACCTGTTTATAGAGACTGAGTATACTTTCCTGGTTTTTCATCAACTCAAACCACTTTTTTGTCACCGACCGCCTTACCGTATTCCCACAACTGTCGGGAATCTCAAGCTGAATCCTTTCCCCAAACAGGGTATCCCAGATTCCTACCGAAAAATGCATACATATCCCTCCCTATGTTAACTTTAAGTCAGCATAGCACTTCACCATATCTTTATTACGCTAATGCGTACTATTTTAAGTCGGTGAGCCGCTATAAGAAAATAACAACCCCTTTTTTCGCCATGAATAAAGGGGTAATTCGCTTGAGCGGCAACCTGGCAGTCCTAGTGAAAAATCACCTTAGACCCATGGCTTTGCGTCCCCGGCTTTCGCTGGGTTTGCCAAAATATTAACTTGTTTCTTATTTCTCCTTAATTCTCATTTCAACATTAATTCTCATTTTCCTGCCAAACGGCTCAAAATACGGTTTTCAGGGGTTAAAATGCGGTTTTTAGGGGTTAAAATGCAGCAAGTAACAAGTGAATACTGCCGCGAATATAATGTGTTGAGTGAAGGGCTGAAAGGGGGCTAATAATATGAATAAAATCGATGGCTATAAGAAATTCATTGTTGCCCTGCTTACCTTGATAGTACTAACATTGCATACATTCTTCGGTAAAAACCTTAATCTGGACGTAAATGCAGCAGCTGATGCAATAATTGGCGCAGTAAGTGTAGGGTATATGATCGCCCAGGCAGTTCATGACATATTTAAGGAGAAATCAAAGATTCATATGCTTACAGGAAAATAAAGAAGAGGGGGTTCAACCCCCCTCTTTTCCCTTAGAATTTAGCAGCGGTTCTAATTTAGCAGCTAATTCGTCTTCCCCTAATCCGGAAACGTCAATACTGAGGACGATCAGTCCGACCTGCTTCAGCACCTTTTCAACAAAATCATCTTTTTCAATTTTGGCATCCTTTTGAGCGGAATCATCCAGCTGAATTACTGCCAGCGGCTCCAAGCTGTCTGCCTTACAGACTGCGAAGTCGACATACCTGTAATTAATCCGGTTCCAGAAGCTCAACCAGTTATCGGTACCCCTTGGTATCTCCACCAGACTGGGAAGCCCGACCCGGGGAAATACAGTGCATTGATACCTGGCTGATATGTTCTTTAGTTTAATGTAAGCATCCCTTTCCACATCACTTAACAGGCTGTCACGTATTTCATAAACATCTTCATCTGTATTCCCTTCCTGGGCTATAGTATTCGCCCGGTTATTAATTTTGACCAGATAAACTGTTGCTGCCAGTACCACCAGCAGTAAAACATACCCTGCCATACAGTCCCTCCTAATAATAATAAAATTTAAATTCCTATTTGATTAAAACCATTAGCCCATTCCAGAGACATCATATAAAATCGGGGGATCTCTTTTTCATCCAGGTCTATCCGGGATGCAAAATAAGAAAACCTCTCCCAGTCACCCTTTTCATATGATACAGTCAGTTCAAAAATCTCCCTGTAGCGATGCTGTTCACCCAACAAGGCTTTTTTAATATCGTCAGAGACCGGAAGTTCAGCTAAAATTTTTGCCATCGGCCTGCCAATAAGGGCATCAATCATGGAGAACATGCCAACCAGAAACATATCCGAACTCCGGTCCGCTAAACCGCATTTCTGTCCGATCAATTCGCCAAACCGAGCCCTGATAATTGAACTGGTCAGTATTTCATTAGGTTTATCTTCGACCATGCCTTTTAATGCAATTAATGACAGCCATTTTTTAATTTCCCGTATCCCAAGCATCACCAGAGCATGCTTAATCGAAGTTATTTTACTTCTGAAACCAAAGGCGGCTGAATTAATGTACCTGAGCAGCTTATAGGACAAGGAAACGTCACGTCTCATAATATTGTCTATTCTGTCAAAATCCAGGTCCGGCCTGTTAATCTCCTGCAGCAGTTGAAGATAGTTCATCTTGTTGGCTGGGATATCCTTCCCGGATATGATTACCGGTTTGCTGAAAAAGTACCCCTGAAAATATGTAAATCCAATTTCCAAAGCCTGTTCAAAATCCCTGATGGTTTCAACTTTTTCCGCCAGAAATTCCACCTTTCTGTCCCCGCACTTACGTATCAGGTTCTTCCGTTCCTGAGGCGGGGTCCCCAGAAAATCAATCTTAATAATATCCACAATATCCATAAGTGGTTCATAAATGGAATCACACACAAAATCGTCCAGAACCAGCATGTATCCCAGTTCTTTAAGCCTTTTGCATGCCGCCACAATCTCTTTGTTTCTCCTGACGTGTTCCAAAATCTCAACAGCTATCAGGTTGTTGGGCAGATTCGCGGCGACCTCATTTTTCAGCAGGTTCTCGGTAAAATTGATAAATGCCCTCTTACCACCTGTAAGTGACTCCAACCCAAAAAGCAGGAAACTGTTGGCGATAACCTCTGAGGTCGCATGGTCTCCATCGGGATCGTTATAAAAGTTGTCTGTTCCCATGCGATATAGAAGTTCATAGGCAAATACCTGCTGCTGCCTATTAAATATCGGCTGCCGGGCTACGAATACATCCATAGTTTTCCCCTCCTGGATGCTTTTCTTGCCATATTCTTATTTAATTCTACATCAGACTACAATTTTCCTTCTCTGTTAAGTTACTACAACTGTTAACAATTTATTTCCCGGCAGTACCACATTCTTGTTAAAATCAGTTTTTCCTGATATGATAACTTTAGGTATAGTTATCCACAAATCTAAACTATGATTCCACATAATAATTTTTTTTGGAGGATTGCTAAAATGAAAACAAATGAGCTGGACTCTCCACAAAATCAAACTGTTGAAATCCGCGCCTTTAATTTCCTGAAAAAATTTTTTGATGAACGCGGTTGGTCCTTCCCCCATTACCTTAAACTTGACAAAGAATGCTCTGCAAAGGAACTGGCCCAAACCCTGGAGCTTCCGGCTGAAATGATTGAAGCTGTCTTTATCAACGGAAAAGCCTATCAGCCTGAGGAAGGAGTGGTAAAACCAGGGGACCGGGTAGCCTTTATCCCGCCCGGGACTCCCGGACCTTACAGGGTGCTCCTGGGCATAAAAAAGCTGCCCAATAATTAAAGTGCTCCAGACAGCGCCGTTACTCTTTAACCTCGGCCAGCCAAATTTCATTCATTAAATGGGCAAGTACGCGAAGTGTGCCGTCATAATGCCCAAGAATCTGCTGGTATTTCGGGTGAAATGTCAGATTGCGCAGATGACGGAAATCATGCAGTATTTCTCTCTGCTGCCCGGATACCAATCCCTTCGAATAGAGATAATTAATTTTATCTCTTAACACCGGATAACTGCCTTTTCTTTTTACCCGCGCCCCCCCGAAAACCTCATACTTTTCCGATATTAACGCCTCCAGGCTCTTTAAGGCTTGTTCCACAGCAACAGTGCAGAATGGGTAATATAGGTATCCATAAGCAAACAGAGCCTTGGCAATTTCAAATATATTCTTAATGTGTAAAGGAATATTGGAATGAAGTTCAATATCACTTACTGCCCTGATAAAATCTTTTTCAGTGGTCCTGGTCACGACTCCTGTGACAAAATCGATATTCTCCATTAATTTGCATATCTCATCAGGCTCAAAATAGTTGTTCACACTGACCCTGGAAAAACAGGAACCCACACTGTCAGCAAGCAACTGCCACCATTTCTCATCCCAGTACTTATGGGCATTGGCAGAAGTAGAAGGGGCGACAAAAATCCTTGTGGTCCCAACAGTTATGGTTTGAAAGCCGTAATCAATATCACGTTTTCCGCAAAAACTCTTAGCAGCCTTTTTTCCGTTAAAACATAGTATTTGCGGGTTATATTTTTTTATTTTATTTATGAGTTCATCACGGTTAAAATTGTAATCTGTAAGCCCTATCCCGTACAAACTTACATCCCTGTAACACCCCGGATCTATCCTGAATGGGGTCAGGCAGGTCCGGTGCAGAATGTCCCAGAACTTATTCCCCGGACCACTGAAATAGTTGTCGTCTGTTGAGATTGTTTCACCCATAACATTGGCACAAAATAATATCTTCATGTTGTCTTTAAGGACATCAGGCAACACTGGTATCCGCTCCCGTATCCGCGCAAAATATAATTTCATGTTCTATCCTGCCCCACAGTCGGCAACAATAAACTTGCTAACCCATGCAATTACTGATACTCTTAAGGAAAATCTATGCAAATGGAGGCTGAGAAAAATGATTATAGAATTCCTGGGGCATGCCTGTTTTATGCTGAAGACAGAAAAAACAGCTATGATTATTGACCCCTACCTGAGAGACAATCCCCAGGCTTCCGCAAAGCCTGATGATATCAGGACAGACTGGGTCCTGGTAACCCACGGGCACAGCGACCATCTGGGCGATGCTGTAGAAATCGCCCGGAATAATGATGCCACTGTTGTTACGATCACCGAGGTGGCCCGTTATTGTGAACAAAGGGGGGCCAAAACTCATGCTATGTATATCGGAGGCAAATACAACTTTGGAGAGTTCACCATAAAAATGACCCTCGCCCTTCATGGCAGCTCAATAGGCGTCAATCCTATTGAATACCTTGGTCAGCCCTGTGGTTTCCTAATTTTCATTGAAGGCAGGACGATTTATTATTCAGGAGACACCGGCCTTTTTGGGGATATGGAACTAATCGGAAGGCTGCATCCCATCGACCTCGCAATACTGCCGATTGGAGACAATTACACGATGGGTCCTGAAGATGCCCTGGAAGCGGTTAAACTTTTGCAGCCAAAACAGGTCATCCCGGCCCATTATAATACCTGGGATATAATCTCTCAGGACCCTGAAAAATTTAAAGCTGCGGTTGATCTGGAAACCAAAGTACCTGTTACAATTCTGCATCCAGGGGATTCGTTACGGTATTAATCAAATATTCAAGAAAAAAAGATAAGCCAAGAGTAATGGTACTATACTCCTGGCTTTATTATTTATTTGCTCTGATACATATTTACATCGAAGAAGATGAAGATAACAAAGCCTTGCAATCATTACACAGACCATAAAATTCCATCCGATGGTTTTTCACATCAAAACCGGTTGTTTCTCTAACTAGCTTATCAAGTCCCTCATAAACAGGAATTTTAACATTAAAAAGCTGATGGCACTTTTCACAGTAAAAGTGGTAGTGATTTTCCGCATGACCGTCGTAACGACTGTATGTACTGCCATAGTTTAATTCCAGAATATGTCCCGAGTCCCTGAGCACATTCAAATTACGGTATACCGTTCCCAGACTGATATCAGGAACTAATTTTCTGGCCTGTTCATAAACCCAGTCGGCTGACGGATGGCAGTCGGCGTTTCGCAGAATGTCCAAAATTACCTTTTTCTGCTTAGTCATCCTCGTTGCTTTGCTCACTTTCTTCTCTCCCTCCTAATGTTACCATATTCATTGTTTTCGGAATTTTCTAAAAATTTAAATAGCAATAACTGTAGCAATAACTCTGCTTATATAACTCGATATTAGTATAACTTTTTTTGGTAAATCAGTCAACCTGTTCTCCCCTGTTTTTTTGGCTAATTTATATGTTTATGGCGATTGTTTTATTAAATGTATATTTATGGCGAAAATTTAGCCGAAACCCTTTCATAGACTTTTTCGTACTGCTGAATAATTGTTTCCATCCGGAAAGCCTCCCGGGCATGTTTTTGGGCGTTTTCAGACATTTCACCCCACCTGGTCGCACTGCCAAGGAGTTCAACTGCTTTCACAGCCATAAGTTCGGCCTCACCCACCGGAAGCATAAATCCGGTAACACCCTCTTTAATTACTTCCGGCAGTCCCCCCGCCATAGAAGCAATAACCGGCACCCCGCAGGCCATGGCTTCAAGAGCTGCCAGGCCAAAGCTCTCTTTTTCCGAAGGCAGCAGGCAGATATCGGATATCGACAACAGTTCTACGACCCGCTGTTGTTTTCCCAGGAAATGAACCCTGTCGTTGAGTCTAAGGGCCGCCACCTGCTGATGGACAGCCTGCGCTTCTGGACCGTCTCCGACCATCAGCAGCCTGCTGGGTATTTTTCTGTTAATATGGTCAAATACATTAATGACATCTTTAAGTCTCTTAACCGGTCTAAAATTGGATATATGAATAAGAACTTTTTCTCCTGCACCGGAATACTTCTGTTTCAGTCTTGGTACAGCAGCCCTTTTGTATTCTTCCGGATCGATAAAGTTGTAGATAACCTCAATTTCTTTTGAAATCTTAAATAGGTCTATTGTCTCAGTTCTTAGGGAAGAGGACACCGCAGTAACGGCATCACTTTCCTCAATACTCATCCTGGTGATATCAAAAAACTGGGGTTCATGCCCCACGACTGTAATATCGGTGCCATGCAGTGTTGTTACAACTGGCAGATACTTATCTGTAACCAGCTTTCTCGCCAACAGGGCGCTGACCGCATGGGGGATGGCATAATGGACATGGACCACATCAAGGTTAGCCCACCTGGCGGCCTCACCGATTTTGCTGGCTAAGGCAATCATATATGGCGGAAATTTAAAAAGAGGATAGTCGAGGACCTCTACCTCATGATAGAAAATATTCTGATGGAACATGTCCAGCCTGAAAGGACGGTCATAGGATATGAAGTGAATTTCATGGCCCTTCTGGGCAAGCGCCTTCCCCAACTCGGTGGCCACTACCCCGCTGCCCCCATATGTAGGATAACATACGATTCCTATCCGCATTTTATCTCCCCCAAACTTCTAACGGGTCTGCCACCGGAACCGGGGTCCGGACAAGAAAGGCCTCTCCGTATGCGGCCCCTATCTGTGAACCCTGAAATCTGTCCCTGCTTTCGATAAACTGAAGAGGCGCCTTAACTCCCAGCACTGCCAGCGGCTTCAATCCGGCATCACCGAACTGTGAATAATGTGCATTGACAGCTTCCTGTTTTCTGGGATAATGTTCGGAGATATCAACAATAAAGGAGAAGCCCTCCATTCTGTTCAGAAAATAATAAAGTATTATGTTTGGCCTGAAAGCCTCCAGTTCCGGTTCCAGTTTCCTCAGTCCGGCCTTGAAGTGTGCTTCTGTAACCAGGCGGCTTGTATTTACATGGTCGGGATGACGGTCATCCCAATAAGGCGCAATAATAACCTTTGGTCTGTAAGTCCTGATAACCCTGGCAACCTTCATGACATTTTCATGATCTGCGGTAACACTCCCATCAGGCATTCCCAGGTTTATCCTCCATACCGCACCCAGTATTTCCGCTGCCTTCCGGGCCTCCTCCAGCCTCACATCAGGAGTCCCTCTTGTGCCCATTTCCCCTCTGGTCAGGTCTGCTATGCCTACCCGGTAACCCAGCGCTGCTTCTTTTGCCAGGAGGCCTCCGGCCCCAATCTCAACATCATCGGGATGAGCCCCAAAAGCAATTATATCAACATTTTCCCGTGTTGTTTCCATAATCATGCCTCCTGCTGTAAAAATCCGAGCTCACTTGAGCAACTATACACTTATTCTCATTTAAGCATTTGTGTTCTCATTATTTTGTCCAGATGTGCCAGGGTATTGCATTCAAACATACGACAGTACCGCCCGAAAACAGAAACACTCGGGGTATCCGGCCACATTCTGCGGGGGAGGGTGTTCAGCCAGACAATATCCTTTACCTTTTTCTTCAGGACACTCAGCCGGTATGCCGCTTTTTCAGCATTTAAAGTCTTGGTATCACTTACCACTATCACAAAGGTCTGCTTATGCAGTATCTCACCATGTTTTTCGGATATTACCGTAAGCGCTTTTTCGAAATCTGTCCCTTTTCCCCAACTTTCACTAAGGTTAATTATTTCTGACATCATTTCTGCAAAAGGCCTCTTCTGTTCAAATTTCCCGGTGATATTTTCAACATCCTCAGAAAAAATAAAACTTTCAATTTCCTCCACAGCAGTGGAGAGGCCAAACATAAACTGCAGCACAAACCCTGCATATTTGGCCATAGATCCGGAAACATCACATATTAACAGTATTTTGGGTTTTTGAACTCTCCTGCTCCTGTACTTAAGCCGGAACATTGTCCCGCCATAGCGGATATTATGCCTGATTGTCCTCCTCAGGTCAAGTTGCTGCCTTTTATTGCTTCTGTGGTAACGCCTGGCAATCCTTGTCGCCAGTCGGCGGGAAAGCTTATTTATCAGTACTGTGGCAGCAGGCATATCTGTTTCGGTTAATTTCTGAATATCCTGGTACATCAAATGTTCTTCATCCCGAATATTCTCTACTACCTCCCGGAGCACTTCATCAATTTCTGCTTCTCCCGTATACTCTACTTCAGGCGGTCCATCACCCTGAAGCTTGAGGTAGTGCCGCCAATAATTGAGCGAACTCCTAACCATGTTTGCAATTAGCTGTTCCGGGTTATTCACCGGATTGCTCTGAAACTGCTTCTGCAGGTAATCCCGCAGCTTGTTTCTGTTCTGTTCCGGCAGTTTTGCATATATTCCCTTTTCCTCTTCAGTCAGCGGAACCATTACTTCCCTGCTGTCATTCCCCTCGGGGTCCTCCACCTCGTATTTCAATTCATCTTCGACAGCTCTGATTTCCTGAGCTTCCTGTTCCTGGATCTCCTGGTTCCTGGCAGTCCTGTCAGACCGCTCTTCAGGAGTGATGAAAAATGACCGGAACGCCTGGTCCAGGATTACCCTGTCCTCGGAAGACTTGGCCAGGGTGGCCATAAGGGCAGTCCTTACCTGGCTGCGGTCAAGGATATCCACCTCTGTCAGGGCATTAATGGCATCAACAGCCTCAGCCGAACTTATTCTGAGCCCAAGGTGGCGGAGTATATGAATAAACCTGGTAAAATTGATTTCAAATGTATCATATAATGGGGTACTACTCTCCATCAGGCTACCCCTTTCCTCCATTACCTGGTTTGCCGTTTCCGTTTAAATAATTGACTAAACCCTGTGTCCCCAGTTCCTGCCTGAAGGTATCGATATCATCCTTGTTTTTCAGGACCACGTTTAGGGTAAAATTAACCATATCAGGTGTCAGCCTGTCAGCATCAAGAGCTACAACCGCTCTGGCCCAATCCAGGGTTTCCGCAATAGACGGTTTTTTTCTGAGCAGCAGCTTTTCCCTGATAAGGTTTACCCCTTTGGCAATCTCCATGGAAAGCCTCTGACCAATCCCGGGAACCTTGGCATTTATTATGCGGAGTTCCTTTTCGGGTGATGGGAAATCCAGATAAAGATAGACACAGCGGCGCTTCAGCCCGTCCGATATTTCCCGTTCCGCATTACTGGTAAGTACCACAATGGGGATCTGCCGGGCATTTAATGTCCCCCATTCGGGTATTGATACCTGGAAGTCAGAAAGAACCTCAAAAAGGAAGGCCTCAAATTCCTGGTCGACCTTGTCAACCTCATCTATCAGCAGTACCGGCCTCTTTTCTGCCCTGATTGCTTTCAGAAGCGGCCTTTCCAGAAGATACTCCTCGGAAAAAAGGCCGTCTTCTGCATTAGCGCACTGGGCATCACGGTTAACCTGGCTGAGCTGTATCCTGATAAGCTGCTTCTGGTAATTCCATTCATATAGGGCCTTATTCTCGTCAAGGCCTTCATAGCACTGGAGCCTAATCAGTTCAGCATCAAAAACAGTTGCGAGAACTTTCGCAATTTCGGTCTTACCTACCCCCGGAGGTCCTTCCACCAAAAGGGGTTTTTTCAGTTTTAAAGCCAAGTATACAGTGATTATTGTCTCCTGATCAGCAATATAGCCCTGCTGTTCAAAAGATTGCCTGAGTTGTTCTATAGATAATTCCACAGCCATACCTCCCGAAGCGGTCAGATTTCTCATGGAAATAATATCATGTTACACTTGCTTATAACAATGATGCATATCACAATTTGGCGGCTGCTGCACAATATGTTTGTTACAGCCAAGTCTTCAGCTTTGCTTCATCTATAATTGTTATAGCCTGTTTATCCAGTTCAATGCACTTGTTCTTCTTGAAATCACCCAAGATCCGGGTAACCGTTTCGCGCGTTGTCCCGATAAGATTAGCCAGTTCCTGACGGCCAAGGGGCAGGTCAATGGTGATTCCGGACGGCCCGTCTTCGCCGTGGTCTTTGGCAAGCATCAGGAGCATGCTGGCCAGCCTGCCATAGGTATCTTTCAAGGCCAGGTCCCTTACCTGTATCTGGGCCAATCTCAGCCGTTTGCTCATTAACCTGAGTACTTTCAGGGCGAGGTCCGGGTTTGTCCTGAGGTAGTTTTCCAGGTCATCATTCATCAGCATTCCTATCTGCCCGGTTTCAATGACCTCGGCGCTGGCAGGATATGGCCCCCGGTCAATCAGGACGACCTCTGCAAACACGTCTCCGTGCTGCAGTATGTGTAAGATCTGTTCCCTGCCGTCTTCGGTCATCATGGAAATTTTTACCTTCCCGGAAATAACAAAAAATAAAGCCTCTCCCGGCTCCCCTTCCAGGAATATTAACATGTTTTTCTTGTAGTTCCTGACCTTTGCCAGTCTGCTGATTTCCTTCAGTTCCTCACTTGAAAGGTCCCTGAACAAAGGTATTTTGCCCAGAAATTGACTGTAGTCGTTCATATTCCCTCCCCGGCAGGCTCTGCACGCCATACCCCCCGCAAGCTCAACACTGCAGGATAACGCTTATGATTAACTGTCACCCATCTCTCGTCCATGACACTTGATACATATCTCCCGTGTCGGTGTCTGCTTGTTTGTCTTTTCATCATGAACCATGCCCTGGTGACAGTCTGTACAGGCTATGTCTGCCTCAAAATGCTTGTTATTATGTGCTGCCCCCTTACCCTTTATTCCCTGGTGACACTCCAGGCACCTGTTGGTAAAAGCAGCATTATCTGTAGAAATTGTGATCGGAGTTTTATAATTCCCCGTGACATGAAGATATACCTCCTTAATGGCATTGGTCTTGGTTTTTACCAGACCTGCAGTGCCAGGGTCGGAATGGCACTTGATACATTCTACATTTTTATGGCTTGATGACTGCCAGGTTTGGTAGGTAGGATTCATCTCATGGCAGTTGATACAGAATTCCGACTGTGAGGTGTATTTTATCATTCCGGTGGTAAGAAACGCTCCTGCTGCGATAATGGCTATCAGCGGTCCGACCGACAAAACATAACCCTTGTATTTTCTGCTGTATTTTTTTCTGCTGTATTTCATGTGCAACCTCCGGGCATTTTTTTTTAGTGTTCGCCCGGTATTATGCATTTATGCGGTTAATAATTAAACATGAGCGCCAGCTGTGAGAGAAAGTTTTTCCACCAGAAAATCCGCCAACCCCCGGGCATCATCCAGGCCAAAAACAGGCATACCCGGAAAATCAGTATCAGCGGCTATGGCAAGCAGTTCCCCGATTGGGGTGATGAGTCCGGTGTGCACCTCAGACCGGAAAACCTCTATTTTGGGTTTGTCCTCCTTTTTATATCCCTCAGTGATAATCAAATCAACCCCGGAAATCCGGGACACAATTTCGTCCAGAGATAGTTCCCGGCTGCTCTTCTCGACTATACCGACCTTACCCGGGCAGGCCAGGACAACAGTGTCGGCGCCTGCTTCGGCATGCTTCCAGGTGTCTTTGCCGGGGACATCCATATCCACATCCCTGTGGTGATGTTTGACAGTTGCAATCCTGAAGCCCCTTTGCTTAAATTCTCTGATCAGCTTGACCACAAGGGTCGTTTTTCCTGAGTTTGAATATCCGACAACTGAAATCACCGGTATCAAGGCAGTTCCTCCTAAATTAAATTCCTTCCCCATCAACAGAGTTCTTATCGTCAGGTGGAGTTTGGACTCCATCTGACGCTTAGAAATCGTTATCCAGGAGCTTAGCGCCGCTTATCTATCGGATAAATCTTAATTTCCCTAAATAATCGTAATCCTTTCGGGATACGTATAGATGTTCATTCTCTTGTTCCGCACAAAGCCGGCTATAGTTACCCCCAGTTCCTGGGCATGCCTGACCGCCAGTTCTGTAGGAGCAGAACGGGATGCCAGCACAGGAACACCCATTTTGGCTGCCTTGATCAGTATTTCTGATGATATCCTCCCTGTGGTCAGGAGGACCTTGTCACCCATATCAATCCCTTCAAGAAAACACCGCCCAATCAGCTTGTCAACAGAGTTGTGCCTGCCCACATCTTCCCTGAAGTATAATATCTTCCCCTCAGAACAAACCGCAGAACTATGGACACCCCCGGTTGTTTTAAAGAGTTCGGACATTCTCTGGGCTTCTGTCATCAGGTCCAGCAGTTGTCCGGAACCGATTCGGAACTCTGTGTCAATAGGCCTTAAAACAGCATCTGAGAGGTGATAAAAGCTCGTTCCCTTGCCACACCCTGTTGTGATATAACGCTTTAAAAAAGTCTGTTCCGCAATCATAGCTGATTTTCGCGAGGTCACCCGGACAGCGGCCGCTTCTGAATCCACAGCCACACTCTTAATGTCATCGCGGCTCTTTAGGAATCCCTCGGAACAGAGAAAACCAACAGCCAGCTCATCTGGATACTCCATCGTACACAGCAGGGTTACTATCTCACTGTCATTGAAATATAATGTCAGCGGGCTTTCAACAGTTACAGGGTCAGCAACCTCTTCCCGTGTGCCTTCCTTTATCCGCCAGGCACGGACCGTTTTGTATGTATTATTCATCAGGCTTCCTCCGGAACCTTTATTTGCGGAACCTGCAAGGCCATTTTCTGTGCCCTGTCCAAATCGCCGGGAGTATTCACATTAAAAAATATCCTGTCCGGATCACCGAATTGCCGGATTTCATCCGGGCTGACGAACCGGGCTCTAACGTTGGGATAGAATGAAATTATTTTGTTCCTGCCGCCTTTGAGGCTTGTTTCAATGGCTGGAAGGCATTTTTTTGTATATACGGCAAATAACGGCTGGTAATACTCCCCAATACGTGGTATCACCGCATCATTGCCGGGTATCAGGCTAACCAGGTACGCTGCCAGCCTGGCATCGATAAAAGGCATATCACAGGCTGCCACAAAATTTACCAGATGCCCCGATTCCGCGAGACACGAATATATTCCGCCAAGCGGCCCCCGCCCGGGTATGGTATCGGGAATAACCCTGGTCCCGGGAATATTGTGATAACTGCCGTTTGCTGATATGATAATTTCCGGGAATTCAGGAGCCAGCGCCTTGACCGCTCCCTCAAGCATCCGGTTTTCGGTTACCCGTACCAGAGCCTTGTCCCTGCCCATCCGGGTGCTTTTCCCTCCTGCCAGCACTACTGCAGCCGCTTCCAGCATAAAATCCTCTCTTCCTGGTATATTTCGCTACCATAATAATTGTTTCGTCAACAGTCTACTTTATCTATTATACTAGTTTTCTGCCAAAATTTAAAATATAATTAAGAAATGAATGCTCCCACACTTATTAGGATGCAGGAGCAGCAGTTTTTTATAAACCGGAAATATTGCTGTCAATTTCAATTGTTCTGGGAACTGACCTGTCTTTGTATTTAATCACAAATTTACGGGGATTTACTACATCTTGGCTTGTGCTCACACATTCTAAAAAAATAACCCGCCCTGTTGGAATTCTGATTTTGTCTTCCGTATCTTCATTTGGTTCTATATTTCCGGCAACACTTACCACTATAAAATTCTGTTCTTCCGGAGCTGCATTCATGTCTATATCCGGTGGAAAAACTTTGGATTCGATAGCCCCAATTCTGGCAATCTTAATATCTGAAAAGTCTTTAGGCTTAATATCAAGTATTTCAATATCACGCTGGGTGTTATTTACTAGCAGTACATAACAGTAGAACGTTTCCCCGACTGAAGTATGAATTAATGTATCAGTCTTATAACTTGATATGCATGCCGACAAAACAGGACTGTTTTCTCTGGTATTGATCAGCAAACATCCTACAAAAGCAACCAAAAAAATTGAAAAATAAAACAAAAAATTTTTCACGGTATAACACCAGCCTAAATGATTTTCAAAGTGATATGTTCCCCAATTAAAATGATTCAGAAATGTTATACCCTCTCTTCCCTATCTTGTTATTCTAGCGCACTAAGCTGTTAATTTACTATGGTGCCGTTAGATCGGTACTATGCTCGCCGCTTGTATCAGTCCAATCCAGAAAAATTTTCACTTTAATATTACTGGCATTTATATCATTATTTAATGGAAGTTTGAATCGGGGATTAATTACTTTTCCGGAATATACAAACCTATAAGTTTGAGAAATCTCTTGATTTAAAGATTGCACTTTAACGGTAACATCATTAGCAGTATTGTTACCCTGATACCGAATTAAATAGCTGCAGTCCAGATATCCATTGTCAATAGTTTCTTCTCCGTGCATTGACCACGGTGGCAAATCAGATGAACACCCTACTAAAAAAAGCATACTAATAATTAAAAGGGTTAAATAAATTTTTCCTATTAATCTACAACTGCTCATCTTAACCTCCATTCTACCGCTCACGTTTGCACAAATAATAATGAAAACTGGTTTGCGGCTTATATCATTCTTTCTTGTCACACTAATACTAAGGGTAACCAGCGATGGTTGATATAACATCAGATCATTATTTCTCATATTTAAATGTTCTTTTGAATAGCAAAACACCTTTCTTAAGAATACCAACCTATATACTTATTCACCAGATAGCTTACTAAGCATAAATAATGCACAGTAAGTTGAAAAGAGTGGATCTGAATCATTTTCTTCAGATCTACCAATGTTCATTTGGAATCCACCATAATAGTTTTCACACTTATAAATCCAACTAATTAGTTTATCTTTTTTATGCGGTTGGCTTTTTAGAGAGTGTATGCTGACCCATACTCGATTTGCCGGACACAGCTTAGTTAGGATAAAATATAGCTGTGGGGAGGCAATGACATGAAAAATA